>PWGF01000367.1 GCA_003554375.1 Spirochaetaceae bacterium | reverse complement strand
TAGAGCGAAAGTAAAGCGTTTTCGCACTAGAAATCTGTTCTACATTCCACTTTTCGCTCCGCACGGTGCGTAACTATCTTTCCCTTAGTCAATGGCGCCGCCGGACTCGGCGAGGCAGGACGTGCGAACGAGGCGCGTCATGTACGAGCTCAACCAAGAGGAAGGACCGGACGAAGGTCCGCCACAGGAGGTACGAATACCATGCTGAGCGAAGGAACCAAAGCACCCGATTTCTCCCTTCCAACTGAGAGCGGAGAACAGGTCAGCCTCAGTCAGTTTCGTGGAAAGAAGGTAGTGCTCTACTTCTACCCGAAAGACAACACCCCCGGCTGTACGAAGGAAGCGTGCAGCTTCCGAGACAACCACGAAGCCATTCTAGAGAAGGGAGCGGTAGTCATCGGCATCAGCGCCGACGATGAGGCCAGTCACCGCAAATTCAAGGAGAAGTACGATCTCCCGTTCTATCTGCTCGCCGATCCGGAGAAGAAGGTCATCCAAGAGTACGGCGCATGGGGCAACAAGGAGCGAGCCGGCAAGATATTTCCCGGCACTCACCGCGTCACCTACGTCATCGATGAGGAGGGCACAATCACGAAAGCATTCGAGAAGGTGAAAGCAGCCGAGCACGCCTCCGAGGTACTCCCCCACCTATAGAGAAAGCGCCGAACAACCCCGAGGAGGGACGCGACGAACAAGCGAAGGGCCGGCGGTGCTCCCGCAACGCCGGCTACTGCCACTCGAAATGCCAAGGATCGAGCCGTCCCGGTGAGGATCGACTCCTCCCGGTAGCGCTTCGGCCGTTCCGGGCTTGCCCTCGTCCGCAGCGCCGCCGCTGCGCGAGATCACTCACGACTCACGCACGACCGCGCCCCATCTCACGGTACGTCGTTCGCGACGCGCTCCGCACACCGCTCGAGCAGAAGCGGCAAGGTGCGCGCCGCATCGCCCCACACGGGAATGACGTTCGGCTCCCGGTAGAGCGGATTGTCGACGCCGGAGTACCCGGGGGCTGCGTCCAGATTACACACCACCACCGAGCTCGCTTCCTCCACCCGGAGCGCGACCATGCCCGAAGCGGCGGCTCTCACATCCGGTTCCCCCCAAGCCGCTCGGTTCGCCACGTCACACGCCCCCACGACGAGCGCCAGATCGATCCCGGCGAGCTCCGCGTTCGCTTGCTCCAGAGATACGAGCCGATCGTGCTCGATCCCCGCCGACTGCAGCAGGAACGCCATGTGTCCGAGAATCCCTCCCGCACGAGGATGAATCGCCACTCCGACGCGCTTGCCTGCCTCCTCCAGCGCGTCGATCAAGCTCTTGAGCGCCTCCTGAGCCTGAGCGAGCGCCAGCCCGTAGCCGGGAACTACGACCACGCTCCTAGCTCCGCGAATGGCCGAAACGGCTCGCTCCCGGAGCTCGTCGCCGGGTTCCGAAACGGTGCGCCCTCGCTGGTACCCGCGGGTGATCCCGGCAACCGTGTCAGCGGCATCACCCCAAAGCGTTTCCACGTGCCGCTCACCGTAGAGGGTATTATCCACGCCCGAGTAACCGGGTCGTTCGTCCAGGTTGCAGACGATCACGGCCTTTGCGTGCGATGCGTTTATCACCGGCATTCCGTAGATCGGGGTTCCCTCCGCGGTCGAGGCCGCGGGGTTGATGACGTCACACGCGCCGACGGCGACCACCACGTCCGTCTCGGGAAGCTCCGGGTTGATGCGCTGCATGTCGTACAGCTTCTCAAAGCCCACTCCCGCCTCGGCCAGAAGCACATTCATATGCCCCGGCATCCGGCCGGCGACCGGGTGTATTCCGAACCTCACGTCCTTCCCGTCGCGCTCCAACGCCGTAGCCAGATTGCGAACCGTTTGCTGTGCCTGCGCCAACGCCATCCCGTACCCCGGAACGATGACCACTGTGCGTGCCTGCCGGAGTAGCGCTACCGCCGCCTCTTCCGGATCGTCACGGGATCTGGCGCCGTGCTTCCGAGCCGAGGGCGTGGGACGTGCCCCACCACCGCCGCCGCCGCCGACCTCCCGCAGACCGCCGAGCACGGATACAAGGCTGCGGTTCATTGCCCGGCACATGATCTGGGTGAGGATCATCCCGGCAACGCCTACCAGAGCGCCAACCCCGGCAAGCAACGCATTGGCCACCGCTACCCCGCTCACCCCCGCGGCGATGCCGGAGAGCGAGTTGAGAAGCGAGATCACCACCGGCATATCCGCACCTCCGACCCGGAGCGCCATGAGCACTCCATACAGGGCAAACACGCCCACGATAGCGAGCTGTAGCACAAGCTCCGGGCGTCGCGGCGGCAAAACCAGAAGCACAATTAACCCTGCACCCGCCACAAGCACCGCCGACAGAAGCGCGCGATGCCCTCGCAGAACGACCTGCCTCTGCGGCAGCCACGCCTGCAGCTTGAGCC
This sequence comes from Spirochaetaceae bacterium, assembly GCA_003554375.1. GTDB lineage: Bacteria > Spirochaetota > Spirochaetia > DSM-27196 > SKKC01 > PWGF01. The sequence continues at coordinate 14,618 of PWGF01000367.1, read as the reverse complement.
CGGCTACGATACTCCCGGTGAAGGTCAGGACCCCGACGGCAAGGGCGACAGCCGCCGTCAAGAGAGAAGCGAGGCCCGCATCGCCCGACGCCACCCCCATGGCCGTCAGCGCAACGAGCGCCGAAGCCGCCCCTCCGAAGCCATTGAAAAGCGCAACCATCTGCGGCATCCGGATCATCGTGACCTTCTGGCCCAAAACGATTCCGATCCCGCCTCCTACCAGAAGGAGAATGCCTGCGGGGAGGCTCACCCCAACCTCGAGCAGGGCGAAGAGAAGCGCACCGGCCATGCTAAACGCGCCGAGACGGTTCCCCCAGAGCGCCGTGCGCGGCGATTGCATCAGCCGGATCCCGACCAGGAATCCGACCGCGGCAAGCCCCACAACCACCAAGGCGGGCGAGAACGCGGGTAACATCACCGCTCACCCTCACCGTCTTCAGTCGAAGGCCGGTCGCTCCGGCCGGGCCTGCGCCCGCGGAACATCCGGACCATCCGCTCGGTAACCCAGAACCCGCCGGCCACATTTATCATGGCCAAGACCATCGCCAGGCCGGCCGCCCACTGAAGCTCCGGCGGAGCAACCGCATAGACCGCAATCGCCCCCAGAACCGTTATTCCCGAGAGCGCGTTCATGCCTGACATGAGCGGCGTATGCAGCAGCGACGGGACCGCTGAGATAATCCGGTACCCGAGAACGGCACACACGACGAGAAACACGAGCACGGCAATCATAACCGTTGCCTCCTCCTTCTTCACGCCGCTTGCAGCGACACCGAGCCACGCCGTCCGCCGTGGTTACTCCCCCATCGCCTTGAGCGTACCCTCGTGCACTACCTTGTTTCCGCGCGTTACGAGCGAACGGGCTCCGATTTCGTCCTCGAGATCTCCACGCAAAGCGCCTTCTTCGAAGAGATACGAGAGGTAGTTGAGCGTATTCTGTGCGAACATCCGCGACGAATCGATCGGCAATCCCGCCGGCACGTTGAGAATGCCGCTGAGGAAGACCCCCTCATGCCGGTATTCCACGCCGGGTCGAGTAAGCTCACAGTTCCCCCCCTGGTCGATCGAGATGTCCACGATAACCGAACCGTTCCGCATCGCGGTAACCATCGACGCGTCCACAAGCGTAGGCGCCTTCTCACCGGGGATGAGCGCGGCGAGGATCACCGCGTCGCTTTCAACGAGGTAGGGCTCGAGCGTTTCTCGCTCGCGAGCATACCACTCCTCCGGGAGCCCCGCGGCGTAGCCTCCGCTCCCGACGCCCATGCCCTCCGGTAACGGGAAGGGAATCACCTCGGCGCCGAGACTCCGCGCCTGCTCGCTTGCCTCCGGCCTGATATCGAGCGATTTGACCCGCGCACCGAGGCGCTTTGCTCCGGCGATCGCCTGTAGCCCCGCTACGCCGGTGCCCACCACCAGAAACTGCGCCGGGTCGGTGACGCCTGCAGTCGTGGGAATCATCGGCACAAAGCGCGAAAGGTTGTATGCCGCGGTAATAGCGGACTTGTAACCCGCAACCGTACTCATACTCGTAAGCGCATCCATGTGCTGCGCGCGCGAAATCCGCGGTATGCTGTCCAAGGTGAAGCTCGTGACCCCGCGCGCGGCGAGCCGACGCACCATATCGTGGTTTGACGGGTTGGCAGGGTGAAGGAAACACACGAGAATCGCGTCCTCCCGCATGAGGTCGACCTCGTGACACCCGAGCTCCTTGTTGAAACCCGGCTCTTTCACCTTTACGACAAGCCGCGCCTGCCCGTAGACATCGGCAGGGCCGGTTACGATTTCCGCACCTGCCTGCGCGAAATCCTCGTCGGTAACGAACGCCCCCTCGCCAGCGCCGCTTTCCACAAGCACTCTGGCTCCGTCGTCGGTCAGCTGCCTCACGGTCTCAGGCACCGCCCCAGCCCGCCGCTCCCCCGGCATGATCTCACGCGGTACGCCGACCGTAAGGCTTTGGAAGGTGCTCACGAAGCATCTCCTGCAAGCAGGTTTCGTACCGATGACGGTACCACGGCCCTTCTCGTCACGCAACGATCACCCCATCCGGTGTACACTCTGGGGCGCAATGCGAATCTGGGACATCGATCCGGGCTATCTGAGCCGCGGGAACCTCCTCGGCGAGCACCGTGAGCTCCATGCAATCCTGTCGATCATCGAGCACGACAAGACGGGATACGCGAACCACCCGGAAACTCGCCGGTGGAGAGGGCACGACGGGGCCCTCCGGATGCGGCACGCTCAGCTCGCCGCGGAGATGAGCCTGCGTAGCTACACCGACCGAACGCCGGTTCCGGTTTCTCGCGGCAACCATCCGTGGCCGAACACCTATATCGATCCTCCGGAAAAGCAGTTCGCAATCCTCGCTCGGAAGTACGCCGGGGCGCCGGCGGGCCGCATCCCTCTCCCTCGTACATCCGAAGAGCTATGGAGCCACCACAAGTACTCGATCATGGCTCGCGATCCTGAACGCGCCCGGAGGCTCGGTCGGGCCGTGGCCCGCCGCGACCTCGCCTTCTCCGATCTGGCCTCGGAGCTCGTGGAGCTTCTGCGAGTTCGACCAAGCGAAGGGGGCACCCGCAATGCCGCGCTGCACATGTGGGGGCATGTGTCTCACTGCCGAGCTCGGGTACCGGCAGAGCACGGCTCGGAAGTCTCGGCCGCCCTCTCCGACACGGAGGCAGAGGGCGGTGGCCCGAGCGGAGACCCTCCACCCGACGCCACGGCGATTCGTCCCGGGCAAGAGGCGAATCCACAGGCGTGGCCATTGGACGAGCTTCTAGCGAAGACCCAACGGCGTGCGCTCGAAATCGGGGAACCGTACCTCATTCGCTCAACAGCGCTTGCTGAGCTTGCGGCATGGCTTCACGCCGTTGAATGACGGCTACCGGACGATCGCGTCCAACGGCTCGAACCCACAGCGCTACACTCGCACGGGGTCCCCGCCGACCCCGCCGGCCTCCAAAACCGGACAAGCACCGCCGCGCTTCCGGCCGCGTCGTCCACCCGCGTTTACCCTGCAACCCGGGGTTTTGTTTCTTCCCGCACATGCGGATAGAATGGTAAACCAAAGCATATGCATGAACGCCGGGTGGAAGACATTCAGCTTACCCTAATCACTATCGTAGCCGCGCTGGCCTTTGCGTTCATCGCTCCCTTTGCCGTGGCGCGGTTCATCCAGGGTAACTATCTGGTAGGAGCCGCCGACACGGTTATGATCGCAAGCGCCGCCGGGGCGGCTGCGTGGGCCTGGAGGCGCGGCGATACCCGAGTGCCCGGAGTGGTGCTCTCGGTAGTCCTGGCTATCGGCGCAGTCATCGTCTCGTATTCGCTCGGGCTTGCCGGGCTGGTGTGGGTCTTCCCGCTGATTATGGCGGTCTTCCATCTGGTTCCGGCAGGACCGGCGCTTGCGATAACGGTCGCGGCGATCGGTGCGATCACTGTACGCGAGGTAACGGCGCCGGCAAGCATCTTCTCCGCTCAGCCGTACTTACTGAGCTTCCTGGCGGCATCCCTGACCTCGGCCATTTTCTCTTTCGTGTTTGCCCGCCGCAACCGCCGGCACAAGCTGCTTCTCCTAGACTGGGCCACGAAGGACCCGCTCACCGAGCTCGAGAACCGGCGAAGCCTCCACCGTGAGTTGAAGCTAGCGGCTGCCGCCCGTCAACAGCTCGGAATCGAGTTCGTGCTCATCTTCTTGGACGTAGATGGATTCAAAACAATAAATGACGCCTACGGTCACACCGAAGGGGACCGGGTGCTCCGTGAGCTGGCAGAGCTCCTTCGCGCATCGACGCGCGGCACCGATCGTGCGTTTCGCTTTGCCGGCGACGAGTTCGTAGTCCTTCTCTCCAACACCAGCGTGGAAGGAGCCCGCACCGTATGTAACCAGCTGACCAAACGAGTTTCGGCTGCAATCAAGGTAGACGGCAGGCCCATTACCGTGTCGGTAGGAGCCAGCCTCCCTGGGCCCGGGCATGAAGGCGGAAACGTGGTTCCGTTACGCCGACCGATACCTACACCAGGCGAAACGGCACGGCGGGAATCACGTGGTCGTGGATGCCGTCGTGCTCAAGCCGTGAGGGTCCTACCGGCAGCCTTCCGAGCGGCTGCTCCGGCGCCCCTTTTTACTTCCGTCCCCTGGTACGCGCCCGAACCGGAAACCATCTACTCTACCAGCGCGCTCGCCCACCGCTCGGCTCGATCCCGCTCACCATCTTTCAGGGGCCCTTCCTTGTCCACAACGAAGAAACCCTCGGGCGAGGCGATGGGCGTCCCTCCCTTCTTCCGAAGCACTTTTGCAATAGGCTCCGCAGCATAGCCCAATCTGCTTACCAGGAAGGCGAGAACTCGCGAGTTGATGTCCACCACGGAAATCCGGGTATCAAAGGCAGCCACCCGGACGTTCCGCAACGCATCCGAGCTGAGCCCTTTGAGCCATCCGGTTACGGCCGGCGTTGGCCGGAATGCGCGGGTAGGCGACCCGACGACAAGCAGATCGATTCCCTCGAGCATCTCAGGCTCCGCTTCGCCGGCCTTTTTCGTCATCGCACTGCCGAACGGGGCGACCGCCGCGGCAACGACCTCGGCAACCGCTTCTGTGTTGCCGAAAAACGAGTCGTACACGATGAGTGTCTTCATCCTTCTACTCTATCCCGGCCGGAGAGAATCGTCGAGCCGTCGAATAGTGGTAACCGACACTCAGGACGATCGGTCGGTCACCGAGGCCCGTGGAAAACGGACGAACGGACGGCCAACGCGGCCAAGACGAACCGTGGGAAGACAGCGTTGATCTACTTCTCCGTGTTCAGCCGGCTTTCCACGGTGAGGTTCTCGACATCGCGGAGATAGGGGTCGTTAATCGAGTCCTCCGACGCTTCTCCCTGGAGCACGCTATAGATATGCTTTGCCACTACCGAGCCGATGGCATGGACGGTTTCGTGGCGGTCGACACCGGCATCCATGAGCCTCCGATAGGCACCGACCACCTCCGGGACCTCCTCCGCGAGCTGATTCTCCACAATCACGTGAATTGCTGCGTGCAGCTCCGGGTTGGGAGCATCGTCTCCAGCGTTCATATGGTACTCGGTAACTACTTGCAGCCGCTCCGATTCCTCGCCGGCAAGCCAGTCCTCCGGCTGAGGTCCGGTATACGGATCGTAACTCTCCATCCCCCGCTCCTTTCAGAAGCCGTATTGTCACCCGCATGATAGCAAAGGCTTCGATTCTTGTGATCCCGTACGCCGGTCTCACCAGGAGAAGCGCCGAATGCCGGCGAGCGCCCGGCCTTGGAGGCTTGTCGGGGGCCGTGGTGGTGCGGTGGTGGTGTCGCGTAGTGGTGTAGTGACGGGAGGAGTACTCGCTTCAGCGGCCTTCGTCCGCCGCCATGGAACCGTACCGGTCCAACGGTGTTTGCCCTGGCAGGCAAACCGCGGTTTGTTGTCGCAGCGATTCAACTGCATTATAATTGGCATTGATGCCCATTAAGCACGTCCGGCGCAGAGAGGGTGGCCACGTTTTGGAGTATAGGCTTCGCATTCGGAAGGCTTCCCCGATGGCGTCCGAGTAGCGGCGGGGGTTCAATCGGATTTTCAAATCGGTAGTTGGGGTGGCTCCAATCGATCGCACAGAGATTTCAAACCGACTCGCTCGTACTGATCACCGCCTCCGGCGAGTGGAAGGCTACCTGGAGCAATTCCGCCGCATCCGCGCGTCATCTGCGCAAATCGGAGCAGGCGAGCGGGATGAGACAGGCGAGAGTGCCTCCGTACCGTCCTCCGAACCGCCGGAGCTCACCGCCGAGCCGCCTCCACTCGAGTTTCCCTCGGATACGCCGGTCTTTGAGGTTTTTCTCCGCTACGTGATCCAGGGATACAGCAAGAAGGTCGTCTGCCGTCCGTTCGCGACTGCGACGTGGCAACGGCTTGAAGCATCGACCAACCCGGTGGCCGCGTTGGATTTCGATGGGACGATCACCGGCGTGAACGCCGCGTTCTGCAATGCGTACGCATACGCGCCGGAAGAGCTCGTCGGAACCCCCTTGAGCTCGCTGTTGCTTCGCGAGTACCGGCCGGCCCTACGGGGCAGGCTCCGGCGGCTCAGGAAGCTCCAGGAGCTTAACCAGCCGGATCCGTCGGAAGAGGCGGCGTCAATCGACGATCTCCTGCTTTTCCGGTCAGCGTCACGAGACGGGACCCGGATCTCCATGGAATGCATTCCGCTGTGCTGGCACGATCCGGACGCCTCGGCCCCGCGGAGTCACTCGGTCCCTTCCTCGCAATCGCGATCGTCGAAACCCGGCGGTACCGAACCGGCCCGCGCCACGCCGATGTCCGCCGAGTCCACCTCCTGCGGCGTTATCCTCGCCATGCGTGACCTGCAGATGGAGCGCAGTCTACTCGCGCAGTTCCATGCCGTAAGTGACGAGTACGACGCACTCTCCGAAACAATCGCCGAAGCGGTCCTCCGCATTACCGACGGCTTCGAGATCGTCTACGCGAACTCCGCGGTCAAACCGACGTTTGGCTACACCCCTTCGGAGCTCATACAGCAACCGTTCAGCATTCTCTTTCCAGAGGGTGAGTTCGAGCGCCACCGTGAAACGTTTGGCAAGTACTTCGTCATCGACGATCGAGATCGGCGGGCAGCAGGCCTCCCCCGAACGATGGAGATTCTCGGCAAGCACAGACACCGAGGTGTCTCGCCAATGGAGCTCTCGTTCGGGAACTCCAAGCAGTACGGGCAACGCACCATCACGTGCATCATCCGGGACATAACCCAACGCAAGCGAATGGAGCGCAAGCTGCGTCATCTGGCTTATCACGACCAGCTGACCGGCCTCGGCAATCGAGATCTGTTCAACTCTGATCTCCAGAGTTTTCTGGAGGCGATCGGCCGGATGCAGAAGACAAAGGCGGCAGTGCTCTTTCTCGATCTCGACGGATTCAAGCAAGTAAACGATACGCTCGGACACGAGGCGGGCGATCAGCTCCTGGTCGATACCGCGCGCAGGCTCCGGGAGGTTCTCCGGGAAAACGACTCGGTGTATCGCTTCGGTGGCGACGAGTTCGTCGTGCTTCTCCGACAGCTTTCCAGCTTCCGCGACGCGGCGCTCGTGGGAGACAAGCTCCTCGCCGCAATTCGCTCGCCGTACCGGGTTCGCAGTAAGGCCGGAAAGCTAAACGCGGTCTCAGTCGGCGTAAGTATCGGGATAGCGCTCATCCCGGAGCACGGGAACAGCGTCGAGGAGCTCGTGAAGGCAGCGGACCTCGCCATGTACAGCGCCAAACATCAGGGGAAAAACCGGCTGGCCCTGTACTCGGCGGATCTGGACGCTCGAAACGCGTTCCGGTGGGAGCTCGATCAGGGTATACGCCGAGGAATCGAAAACGAGGAGTTCTACCTCTGTTACCAGCCCCTGGTAGACCACGACGGATACATCAAAGGGGTGGAGGCGCTGCTACGTTGGGAGCACCCCGATCGCGGGATCATTCCCCCGACACAGTTCATCCCGGTGGCGGAAGAGTCCGGCCTGATCGTTACTCTCGGCAACTGGGTTATTCAGCATGCGTGCCGCGACGTGGGGCTGTTGGGCCGCAACGGATACTCCGAGCTTGCCGTCGCAGTCAATCTCTCCTCGAAACAGTTCGAGGAGCCTTCACTCGCGGAGACAATCGCCCGCGCCGTGAGCGGCTCAGGGCTCAACCCTAAGAACCTGCGCCTCGAAGTCACCGAGACTTCGATCATGGCCGCTCCGGAACAGGCCGTACAACGCATGCGCGAGCTCAAGGAGCACCTACCCGGAGTGACAATCTCCATCGACGACTTTGGGACCGGCTATTCGTCATTGAGCTATCTCTCTAAGCTGCCGGCGGACAGCCTCAAAATCGATCTGAGCTTCGTGTCCCATCTATACCAGACCGGACACGACAACAACGAAAAAGTCATCAACGCCATCATCAGACTAGCTCAGTCGCTCGGTCTGGAGGTCGTTGCCGAAGGTGTGGAATCGCCCCAGCAGTGGCACTACTTCCGGCAGCACGCGTGCAATACGCTCCAGGGTTTTCTGTTCAACCCCGGAGTGAGAACTCAGGAGCTTGACCACCTACTGGTCAGAAAACGGCTCGGCCGGCCGGAAGCACTCGATGATATCGAAAGAGCGGCGTCTTCCGGAAGCACGGGAGAACTCACGGAGCGCTGAAGCCCCCCTGAGCCGAGTGCCGGTTTCACGCCTTCGGGTGACGCCGTCGGGCGACACCGTCTTCGACGTCTCGAGGGCGCCATGCGCGGCTCGATGCTTCGTGGGCTGCGGCGCCGGCCGGTGGCGGGACACAGCGGTACTCAACGCGCCGGGTCGGCGCCGGCGCAGGCCTCCTCGCGGGTGGAGAGCATCCCGCATGCGGCCTCGATATCGAGTCCGCGAGAATTCCGAATCTTCGTCATAACCCCCAGCTTGATGAGCCGGTCCTGAAACGTCCTTATCCGCTCGAACGGCGTAGGAGCGAGGTCGACACCGGGAACGTGGTGGAACGGGATGAGGTTCACCCGACACGTGATCCCGCGCACCAGGCGCGCGAGCTCCCGCGCGTGGCGGCCGGTGTCGTTCACGCCGTCGAGCATAAGGTACTCGAAAGTGACCGCGCGGTTCCGTGAGAGCCCGGCCGAGCGGAGGAGTTCCAGGACGCGCTCGATCGGATGGATGCGCTCGATCGGCATGAGCTCACGCCGCTCATCGGCGAACGGCGTATGGACGCTCACCGCGAGCCGACAGTGACTCTCAGCAAGAAGACGCTGAATGCCGCCGGCGACGCCGATCGTGGATACCGTGATGCGACGTGCCGGGAACCACAGACCGCGGTGGTCCTCCAGAAGCTGCAGGCTCCGGATCACCGCCTCCACGTTGTCGAGCGGCTCGCCCATCCCCATGTAGACGATATTGGTCACCGAATCGCGCTCCGGAAGCGCGTAGTATTGGTTGAGAATCTCGCCCGCATCCAGGTGGCGCTGGAATCCCTGTTTCCCGGTAGCGCAGAAACGGCACCCCATTTTGCACCCCACCTGCGTCGAAACACAGAGCGTGGCGCGATCCTCCTCCGGGATGTAGACGGCCTCGACCCAGCCGTCGGGATGCGGAGGCGCGGCGTCAAAGGCGGCGGAGTGGTGCGAAGCGCCGGAGTCGCAGCCGGCGGCCTCCACCGAATGCGTGGGCTGCGACGGCCGCGCGGCCCCAGCCGAGTTGCCGTCGCCTGACCGGTCGAAGACCGGAAAGAGATACTTCTTAGTCCCGTCTGCCGAGATCGATAGCCGCTGCGGCGGCGCGATGCCGGGCACTGTCTTCGCTCGCACCGTAGCCCGCAGCTCTTCCGGGAGGTCCTCCATATGCCGCACATCGATTACCCGCCGGCCGTACATCCACCCGTAGAGCCGGTCTCCGTTCCCGTGGCGCGCCCCGAATGCGCTTACCAGCTCTCTCAGCTCTTCACGGGTCATGCCGAGTAGCCGGGGCCGGTGAGAACCGGGCGCCCTTCTCCCGGGTGCACGAGAGGCAGGGGCCCCGTTCGGCTGCGCTTGCGACCGGCGGTCGAGCCGCTCGAAACCATCCATACCCGGAACTTACCATGGGCGGCAGGGCTGCTGCACTCCCCGAGCGTCCGTTACCAGAAGGTCGCCTTCACTGCAAGGCCGCGTCCCACCTCGCGTTAACGTGGAGAAGTGCGATGGAGCGGCTTCGCGCGGACGACAGCCGTTGCCGAACACCGCCGTGAAGTGGCATCTTCTGATCTACCTTTCGGTCGGCGGGCCAATCGAGGGTACGCCGGGCAAGGCTCCCGGGACATCCGGTGCATTCGGTGCATTGGGCTCCCGCCGAAGGAGACGGAACCCTATGAACCATGTCAAGACGCTTTTTTTGATGGTAGTACTCACGGTCCTCCTTGTTCTTCTCGGAGGGGCTATCGCCGGCGAGGTAGGGCTGCTTCTAGCGCTTGCCTTTGCGATCGTGCTGAATGCCGTTTCTTGGTGGAACTCGGATCGCATTGCAATCCGCATGACCCGGTCGCAGCCGCTCAGCCGTAACCAGGCTCCAAAGCTCTACCAAATGGTCGAGCGGCTCTGCGCGCGGGCCAAGCTTCCGGTCCCGCGGCTCTATCTCACCCCGTCGGAGCAGCCCAACGCGTTCGCTACCGGTCGGAACCCCAAAAACTCCGCCATAGCCGTTACCCGCGGCCTCCTGCGAAACCTTTCGGAGGATGAAGTCGAAGGCGTTATCGCTCACGAACTGGCGCACATCCGCAACCGTGATACCTTGATCAGCACCTTCGCCGCCGTCATGGCCGGCGCCATGACCGCCGTCGCCCGCATCGGAACCTACGGCATGCTCTTCGGGGGAGCACGCGGGCGCGGAGGAGGCAACCCCATCGCCCTCATCCTCGCAATCGTCCTTGCGCCGATCGCCGCCCTCCTCATCCGCAGCGCCGTCTCGCGGAGCCGCGAGTTCGCCGCGGATCGCGCCGGAGCTTCCATCGCCGGGTCGCCCGCCGGGTTGAGCAGCGCTCTCGCTAAGCTTCATCGGCTATCACGGCGTACGCCGATGCAGGTCAATGAGGCTGCCGGCCACATGTTCATCGTGAACCCGCTGTCCGGTCGCGGCATGGGCGCGCTCTTCGCGAGCCACCCGCCGACCGACCGCCGAATCGAGCGGCTGCGTCGTCTCGAGGGAAGCGAACCAAGACGCCGCCTGCGGTGAAGCACGACTTCTCGGAGCCCACCGGGGGCGTGCAACTCGCAACCCGCGGCGCCAAGCAGCAACAAGGACCGGAGCGCACCCCAAAGCCGCGCCGCGCTGGGAAACAGCGAACCACAACGGCCGCCCTCGGGATCTCGATCTCCCGGTCTCCGAACGGGGCATTAACGAAGTGGCCAAAGGACGTTATGATGCGCTCCATGAGTCTGCGCAGATCGTTCGGCCTGTTCTTCTGTACTTCTCTAATTGTTGTTTCGATCGGTCTTATAACCTCGTGCGGCCCTCCGACCCTCTCCTCCGGCCGCTACATCGTGTTCGACCCGGAGGGCGACAGCGACGGCTGGCACCCGATGATCTTCCTCCAGGTGGAAGATGACTCCGTGGTGGATTCACGCTTCGACTACGTGAACCGCCGGATGGAAGCTCGTTCCGAGCAGAATGCGTGGGAATCACGCTTCGAATCCGCCTACGGCATCGGCGCCCGGGATGTGACGCCCGACCTGCTCGAGCAGCTTGCCGAAGAACGCGAGGTCGATCTCACAGGCCATAGCTTCCAGGGGACCTTTCTTCGCGATTTCGAGCGCCTGGCGACCGCGGTGCTCGATGTAGCCGCGGACGGAACAGAAGGCGAGCAGCAGATACACCGGCTCGAGCAGGGCGAAACGGCACGGATAGATCGAGCTCGCCTGGACGACGATACCGACCGCTTGGTTCGGGCCCTGGAGGAAGTAGTAGCGGACGACAGCGCGGTGCGGCAGCGCCGGGCGCACCGGGGAGGCGTTCTTACTCCGCCGAGTCGCGGCGGACGCGCCGCCGTGTCACAGCACACTCTGGCAACCGACGCCGGCATGGAGGTGCTGGAACGAGGAGGAACCGCGGCTGACGCCGCGTTCGCCATGTCCGCGGTACTGAGCGTCGTAGAACCCACCTTGTCGAGTGTCTTCGGCGGTGGAACGTGGCTCCTCTACTACGACGCAGCGGCCGACGAAGTCGTGACGATCGGTGGAGTCGGTCCTGCCCCGGAAGCGGCAACGATCGAGCGCTTCCAGGACGACGAGTATTTCGATCGAGATGGGATCCACCGCTCGATCGTGCCCGGCGCCTGGGCCGGATGGATGGAGCTCTTGCGCGAGTACGGCAGGACCTCGCTCGCGGAGCTCATCGAACCCGCACGTAATATCGCCGCGGAGGGGCACGAGCTCACCGAGATCACAAGGCTGTACCTCGGCCCGCGCGAGAACCTCATCAGAGAGTGGCCCCACGCCGGTGAGATCTATCTGGACGGAGACGAGCTCCTCAGCGCAGGAGACACCATACGGCACCCGAACATGGCCGATACGTTCGACGCAGTAGCACGCGAGTACACCGACACGCGGGGGCGCGGCGAGATCGCGGCACTCAACGCGGCGGAAGACTACTTCTATCGCGGCCCCATCGCCGAACAGATCGCCCGGTTCTCGCGCGATAATGACGGACTTCTGACCTACAGCGACTTCTCCAACTACGAGGGCGCACGCGTGCGCGAGCCGTTGCGCCTCGACTATCGCGGCTATGATGTGTACCAGAACCCACCGGACAGCCAAGGCATCGTCATGCTACAGGCGCTCGGCATTTTGGAAGAGTTCGATTTCACCGGCCTCGAGCCGCACTCACCCGATACGGTCCATCTCCAGGCCGAGGCGCTCAAGCTCGGGTTCCAGGACCGCGAACGCTACATCGGCTATCCGGCGTTCGTGGATATCGATGTCTAACGCCTCCTGTCGCGGGACTATTTGTCGGAGCGCGCCGGGTCCATCAGCATGAACCAGGCGATGTCGTGGCCCATGGACGATGTCGCGGAAGACGCCGAGCCGGCAGGGCGGGCCACGCCGGCCGTTGTATCGGTCCCCGGCTCCGCGGAGCCCGGTCGAATCGCCGTCGCCGACTTCCCGGCGAAAGCCGTCGAGCCTTCAGAAGCTAACCGACTCGGCGGGCCCGGCTCGCCCGGGGATGCGCCGGCGGGCGGAGCGATCGCCGTCGCCGGCTCGCCCGCGGGGGGCCCGATCGCATCCGACTCGGCGACCGGGAAGCCCACTCATACCACCACGCTCCATGCCGTCGACGAGTACGGAAACGTGGCCGCGGTTACCACGTCCATCGGAATCAGCGTGTTGGTCGCCGGAGAGACGGGCATCCACATGAACGAACGCCTCACCTTCATGAGCAACGATCCGGATCACCCCAACGCCATCGAGCCGGGCAAGCGCGTCCGCCACACATCCATGCCCTATCTCGTGAAGCGTGACGGCGCCCCGTACATCGCCGGAGGCAACACAGGCGCCGACTTCCAGCCGCAAGGGCAGCTACAGCAACTGATGAGCATCGTCGATTTCGGGCTGTCCGCCCAGGAGGCGATCGATCTTCCACGCTTCGACGTCCGCACCTTTCCGTCGACCATCTATCCCTACAACGTGCGGAACCAGCTCCTCGTCGAATCCGGCTTCCCGGACCACGTTCGAGATGCCCTGGCCACTCGCGGGCACACCGTGAGAACCGGCACCTATTGGGGACACGCCACTGCCATTGTGATCGATGACCACGAGTCCGGCGACATGGAAACGGGCGCCGAGCCGCGAGAGGTAGACGCGTCCGGTCTTGTGCAGTAACTTGACTCTTACACTCAACTGTCTGCAGACAGGACGGCCGGCTTCAGGGGAACTGTTTCTGATGCCGGCTGGTCCGGCAGTCGGGAGACTCGCCGGACGGAGACGTGCCGGACGGAGGCGCCCATGACCAACACACGCCCCCAAAGCTCTGCAGACAACCCAGGTTCGAGAGGGGCAACTCCGCATCATAGGCCTGACATCAGAATGGCACACCGCCCCGAACGAGCTGTATTCTCGCACGGGTTGAGGAGGCCCTATGGATGACCACTCACAACAGAACGATCGCTCCGGTGCCAGAACCAAGCAGCGACCGAAGCGGGCGGTAGCCGGGAGCGTTGCGGCCGTCGTAGTGGCACTGGTAGTCGTCGCCTGCGCTCCGGACGCCCGGGAGCTCACCGACGGCACGTACCTCGCCCACTCCGAAGCCTATGACGCCGAAGGATGGGCCGCCTTCCTGCGGCTCGATGTAGCGAACGGTGAAGTAGCAAACGTGCTCTTCGAACGCATCAACCGTTACGACGATTTCGAGAGCGACCAGGCACATCGAGCCCGCGAGCTGGAAGCCGAGGGATATCTGCGGCCTGCCGAAGAGATGGGGCTACTCGAAAGGGCAATAGCAACCGACGGCAGCCTCGATGACGGCGAGATCGAGCGGGGTGCCCGGTTAGGGTCCGCGTTTGAAACGCTTGCGTCAGCGGTCCTCGACCGGGCCGCGGATGGTAATGAAGAGACCGCGGCTGTGTCGATCGAGGAGATAGCGCCCGGTGACGCGGCGCCCGCCGAACCGGAGCTCGTGAACTCCGACGTGATCCGGTTCGCCGCACTCGAGATCTCCGAGTCCGAGCGAGCTCGACGAGCCCGCCGCGGCGGGCTCGGGGAAGCCCAAGGAGAGACCGGGAGCTACGCGGCGGTCTCCAACCACCGAGCGGCAACCGACGCAGCGATGGAGGTTCTGGAAGCCGGAGGTACGGCCGCCGACGCCGCCTTCGTGACAGCTTCGGTTTTGACGGTGACCGAGCCGTGGTTCTCGACCGTGCTCGGAGGCGGCACATGGGCACTGTACTTCGACAACGCGACAGGAGAGGTACGGTCGCTCGACGGCGTGGCGGGCGCAGCCGCCGGAGCCACGCCGGAGTACTTCTCCCGGACCGAGCGCTATGGCGAATACGGCATGCACCTCGCCAACGTCCCCGGCGCGTGGGCCGGATGGATGAAGTGGCTCGCCGAATACG
>PWGF01000463.1 GCA_003554375.1 Spirochaetaceae bacterium | reverse complement strand
CCGAGCCGGTCCAGCTCCCCCATGATTGCCAGGATGCCACCGGCCCGATTCACATCCTCGATGTGGTACGAGGAGTTCGGCGCTACTTTGCAGAGGCATGGGATGCTTCGCGAAAGATAGTCGATATCCGTCATGGTGAACTCGACGCCGGCTTCGTGGGCCACCGCAAGCAGGTGCAGCACGGTGTTGGTGGAGCCGCCCATAGCGATGTCAAGACTCATGGCATTGAGAAACGCCTCGCGCCGGCCGATCGAGCGCGGGAGTATCGACTCATCGCCGTCTTCGTAGTAGGCGCCGGCGAGCTCTACGATTCGGTCGGCGGCCTGCTCGAAGAGCCGCGTCCGCATACTGTGGGTTGCCACGACGGTGCCATTTCCCGGAAGCGCGAGCCCGAGCGCCTCGTTGAGGCAGTTCATCGAATTCGCTGTGAACATCCCTGAGCACGATCCGCAGGTCGGACAGGCAGCGCGCTCGATCTCCTCCACGTCGCTGTCTTCGGCGTAGGGGTCCGCGGCGCGGACCATGGCATCTATAAGGTCGTAGCGCTTCTCGCCGACTCGTCCCGCCTCCATCGGTCCGCCGGAGATGAGGATCGTCGGGATGTTGAGGCGCATCGTCGCCATCATCATCCCCGGGGTGATCTTGTCGCAGTTGCTGATGCAGATAAGGGCGTCGACCTGGTGTGCGTTGCACATATACTCGACGCTGTCGGCGATGAGCTCACGCGAGGGCAACGAGTACAGCATCCCTTCATGTCCCATCGCGATTCCGTCGTCGATTGCAATCGTGTTGAACTCAGCCGCGAACATGCCATGGCGCTCAATTCTCGCCTTTACCATCTGGCCAACTTCGTGTAGATGCACGTGACCAGGGACGAGCTGGGTGAACGAGTTTGCGATCGCGACGATGGGGCGGCCGAACTGTTCGTCGCGCATACCGTTGGCGCGCCATAGGCTGCGCGCTCCGGCCATGCGGCGACCGGCGGTAGAGGTAGTGCTACGTAGGGTCTTCTTCATACGAAAGCCAAATGTATAGCGATTCGCCCCTGGAGCGCAATCGCGCGTGCGGCGCCGGGCCTCCAAGGCTAAGCCCTGCCCGCACGGCGGAGCCCGGGCCCGCAAGGCGGAGCCGGGCCCGCAAGGCTAAGCCCGGCCCGCAAGGCTAAGCCCGGCCCGCACGGCGCTGCCCGGCCTGCACCACGAAGCCCGGGCCTCCGAGGCGGAGCCCCGGCCCGCAAGGCGGAGCCCGGCCTGCAAAGCTGCGGCCGAGCGAAATCGTGGACGCAGGGCCCTGTCGCTAAGGGTGGCGCTTGTGGGTTTTGCGCCGAATGCGCGGTGTGCTGTAACCGGAACTCGATCCGGTTGCTTCTAGGCTATTCTACGGGGCGTAGGGATTCGGCCCGTCATCTTTGACGCCGCCGGCTCCGGCGGTGGGACGGTTCGGGCGAATGCAATTGACAGCGGCGCCTTGGCCGGAAAGCAGAGTGACCCAGTGAGAGTTCAAAGAACAGCGTGCCGAGCGTCGGGGAGCGCTCGCTATTGGAATCAAGCGCTTACCGGTACGGTATCTGCCTATCGGGGGGTTGCCGGGGGGTGGCGTGGCCGAATGGGGCGATTGACCATACTCGTAGCGCTCTTCGCCGGGTCTACGCTCATCGCGCCGCCTATCGCTACTCTTGGAGAGGGCTTCGACGACTATTTCGCATGGCGCGAGGCGGGTGCCGGACCCTTGGGGGAGAACACGGTCGCGGCGCAGATGGAGCCGGCACAGCGTGAGACGGAGGCGGAGGGACTGCCGACGAGGGAGCCGGGGGAGGTGGGTTTGCCCCGTTTCCCGTCGATTAGCCCGGACGGCTCGGAAATCATCTTCAGTTGGGGCGGCGATCTGTGGCGGGTCTCCGTGGGGGGAGGCCGGGCAGTTCGGCTTACCCGCCATAACTTGGACGATCTCCATTCGAGCTGGAGCCCCGACGGCACTCGCATTGCATTCACCTCAATGCGTGACGGTTATTTGAACGTTTGGAGGATCGACCGTGACGGAACGGCACCGCGTCAGCTTACTTACAGTGACCGTTTCATACGAAACCCGTCTTTCGGAACGGATGTCGACGGCTCGCCGGTGATCTCGTTTTCGGGCCATTTGGAAGCCGATGTCTATCGCGAGGAGCGTCCGTACTTGGTGTCGACGGACGGTGGAGAGCACGAGAGGTTGCACGACGCGTTCGGCTCCGAGCCACGCCTTTCGCCCGACGGGCGGTACGTTGCCTTCACCCGCGGTGGGCAGTACCACGACTGGAACCTGCGGCACTATCGGGGACCGGACGCGATGGACGTATGGCTCTACGATCGCATCGACGATCGGTTTGCCCGAGTGACGGATCACAACGGAGACGACGGACGCGCGCACTGGCTGGATGAGCGCACTCTGATCTTTATGTCGGACCGTGACCACGACACCGTGAACCTCTATCGCGTCGAGTTGGATCTTCCGTTCGGTGGCAGCGGCAGCGGAGACGGCGGTGTCCCCGGTTCGGAGGCCGGCATGCCGGCCGTGACTGCGTCGCCACCGGAGCGGCTTACGCGTTTTCGCGGCCAGGATGTACGCCATTTCGACGTCTCCCGCGACGGCCGGCTCGCGGTGATTCACGCGTGGGATACGCTCTATACGCTCGATCTGGACGATGCCGCGGCCCAACCGATTCCTCTGAGGATATTCGCAGGCGAAGACGGACGTGACGCATACACGCTGCGGCAGATCGACCGCCGCGTGACTGAAGCTCGACTGAGCCCGGACGAGCGGATCATGGCGTATATCGCGTACGGACGTGTGTACGTGAGGCATATGGATGAGTTGAGTCCCACCAGAGCGGTAACTCCGGGCACCCACGCGCGGCACAAGGACCTGCAGTGGTCTCCGGACGGGCTGAGACTGTATTTCGTCAACGACTCGGACGGTACTGAATCGATCTACCAGGCTACCGTCGCCCTTACGCGGACGGAAATCCGGGAAGCGTTTGAACGGTCGCTCGACTCGCACGAGGAAGAAGCGTTGGGATCGCCGGACGAACCGGTGGACGGGGCGGACGAAACGCGGGAGGACTTGGCCGACGTGCCCGGTGGCCCGATCTCATCACCGAGCCGCCTCGATTCCGGCGGATTTGTCGCGCCTGGGAGCGGTATCCACCTTGTAGACCCGGAGGACCCGTTCGGCCCATTCGACCCGCGGCTACCGCCGGGGCCGATCGAGCCTGTCGCTCCGGCGGACCCGGCCGACCCCACGGGTTCGGAGCCTCCCGAGGAGCCGCCCGCCGAGCCGAGAAGCGTCCCAGACGAGGAGCTCGATCCGAGCGACACTCCCCTCGTGCCTCGCGATCTCGATCCGACGCGGTGGCATGATGCGGTGCAGTTCGCCGTTCAACCGGTTGTTCAAACGGCGGAGAACGATCGTACGCCGAGCCCCTCTCCGGACGGGCGGTTGCTGGCTTTTCGCCGCGGACGCGGAAACGTGGTTATAATGGATCTCGTCACCGGGACGGAACGAACCCTGGTGGAAGGGTGGGACAGCTCGATTGACTGGCGCTGGTCACCCGATTCACGCCATATCGCGTACGCGCAGAACGACCTGAACTTCAGCTCGAACATCTTCATCGTGCCGGTGGAAGGCGCCGGCGATCCGGTGAATATTACGCGCCATCCGCGCGACGACCTCAACCCCCGGTGGTCCGCCGACGGCCGGATTCTGACGTTTATCTCGAACCGCTCGGGCGGCAGCTTCGATCTCTACCGGGTCTACTTGGATTCGGAGCTCGAGAGTTACACGCCGCGCGAGCTGTCTACGTACTACCGCGACGCTGCTGCGGACGCTTCACGGCTTCGGCCGATCCCGGTGGTTCCACTCGAGAGCGCGGCGACACGGGACAGGACTCACGAACGGCCCTACGGCAACAACCAAGGCGCTCCTGTATCCGCTCCGCCAGGGGGGGGACCCGCAACCGCGCCGACGGCGACAGCACT
>PWGF01000556.1 GCA_003554375.1 Spirochaetaceae bacterium | reverse complement strand
GTGAGGATACCACCGCGGCGCAGCACTGTCAATCCGCTACACCACACATCGTCACTACACTCTCGTATCATAATCTTCTCAAATTCTAAGTGCCCGCCAATAGGATACTTACGAAACCACCGGTGGCGCAATTGGCCCCGAATTCCGGGATTCCGGGGCAATGGGCGCGCAAGCTACGGTAGATCAGAAATGGCGCTCGGTGTGTTGCAGTTGCCATATGCACCTCGTGCTAACAGTCGTGGTAACAGCCCCATCTTTGGGCCTGCCGGCAAACACGAGATACCGGCAACTTATTAGCATACAAGGCTTTACGAGTCGGGATGGCCGGACTCGAACCGGCGATCTCCTGCTCCCAAAGCAGGTGCCTTAGCCACTAGGCTACATCCCGATATGTTTTCGGATCGAGCACGCTCTGATGCCCTTGCCGGCCAGGGGCGGCCGGCGACCGCGCGAGCCCCTTGCGTTTCGGTGCTACAGGAAGTATAGCTGTGTGGTGGCCCGGTGGTCAATCTGATCGACCGGGCCGTCCGGTGGGGCCGGGCGGCCAGGCTCATGCCGCTTCGCCGGCCACTTCGGCGACGGCCCTCGGTGGCGGGATCCGGGCGGGCTGATCCGCTTGCGCCGGGCGCCCAGGAGGGGCGTCCACGGTACGTGTGACGCGAGGGCCACGTGTGATGCCACGGCCAAGGAGGAACCGAGCGCGATGAGAGACGAGCAGCGCGCCGCGCGGGGAGCCGGCGCGAACGCGGGGCCGGGCGCGGGTCAAGACATGGACATCGACCGTGCTTGGGGCTCCCTCGACGCCCGGCTTGCCGAGATTACGCGGAGGCTGACCGAGCGGTATCCGAGCTATCGGCCGCTTCTGCAGTACGGCTCTCCATTTCAGCTACTGATCGCGGTGATTCTCTCGGCTCAGACGACCGATGCGCAAGTGAACCGGGTGACTCCGGCGCTCTTCGGGTCGTATCCGAACGCCGCGCGTCTTGCCGAAGCCGAGCTGAGCGAGCTCGAGGCAATCGTGCGGCCGACCGGCTTCTTCCGCTCGAAAGCGCGCAACATCCGCGCTGCCGCCGCGGCGCTCCGCGACGGCTACGGCGGCGAAGTCCCGCGCGAGATGGACGAGCTCACCGCGCTTCCGGGCGTCGGGCGAAAGACCGCGAACGTCGTCCGGGGTACCGCCTTCGGCCTCCCCGCGATCATCGTGGACACCCACTTCGCGCGCGTCTGCCGCCGCCTCGGACTTACGCACGAGTCCGATCCTGAGAAGATCGAGCGCGAGCTCGCTACGCTCGTTCCGTCCAAGTCGCAGTACGCGTTCTCCATGACGGTGAACTTCCACGGGCGCGACACGTGCACCGCGCGCCGACCCGGCTGCGGGTCGTGTTTCCTCGGCGATCTCTGCCCGTACCCGGGGCCCGGCGGAAACGGGGAGCCGGCCTCCGGACGGAGCTTCGCCGGCGCGGAGCCCGGCGGAGGCCGGACGCCTGCCGGGGAATCGAGCTCCGGCGGCCCGGGGAGCCCGAGGCGGCGAACGCGCCGGCCGCCCGAGGACGACGGCGGGAGCGACTAAGGGCTCCTTTCCTTCATCCGTCGTGCGTGGCGGAGCAGCGTCGCTGCCGAACGAACGAGAATTCTCGAAATTTGCCCTTGGCAACAGAACGAAGTCGTGTTTTAATGGGCTCAGGAAGGGTTAAACCGGTTTTGCAAAATAATTAAAACCGGTGAACCAATTCCTTCTTGGGGAAAGGGGGTGTATCTGCCTGGATTGTTTCCTCCGATTCCGGTGGTTACCCCTCAGCACGGGTCGCCGGCTCTCGCGGACCTCGTTGAGGCGTTTGGGGTTGGCGATGCCGTGCTTCGTTGGCAAGCGCGTTGCATGGTGGAGAAGAAATGCGTTGGGGTCGGGTCTTTCATCCGTACAGCTTCATAGGCCACACGGACACTCTTCACAGATCTCACTTCTCATCCCCGGATTTCTTTTCCTCTGGTTCCGGGGAGGCTTGCTCGTCTATCCGGAAGACTGGGACGGGCGGGGCTCCGCACAGTGCTTCCATCGGTCGTCCGCGCAGCCGTCGACAGACGTCGAAACGTACGGCAACTAAAAACTCGACTGGAATGCACCGCACCGTAGGTGCGGCTGGAGCACAGCAAGGAGGGTAATAGCATGAGGAACGACGCGTTCATCGGAAGAGGACGCACGCCACCTCTGTAGGGAGAACGGAGAATCGAAAGCTTGGTTGAACGGTTCTGGAGCACGGCGGCCGATGCCGTTCGTGGAGGAATAGCCAGAATAATCCTATGATAAGGAGAGTATTCATGAGAAAAGCACTACTCATGTTCGCAGTGCTGGGTCTCATAGCGGCGCCGCTGGCCGCGGATGCGACCTACGAGTATGACGAGGAGGCAGGGGTTCTCACCATCACGTATGAGGATCCCGATGCAAACGAGGTCCATATTGCCGGCAGTTTCAACAACTGGCCGGAGCCGGGTGATCCTCTTGAGGAAGAGAACGGCGTATGGGTCTACCGGATGGAGGTCGATCCGGACGAGCGGTTCGAGTTCAAGCTGCAGATAGACAGCGAGTACTATGACGAGGTAGAGGAGTATGCCAATGAGGCTCAGCCTGGCATAAGCTTCGTCGACGACGGCTTTGGCGGATACAATGTCCAGGTCGACATATACGAGCTTGGAGATCCGGATCCGGACGTGGAAGCCCCGGACGCTCCCTTCCGTGAGAGCCTGAGCTTCGGCAAGTACACGCACCTTAAGTCGGAAACCACGTTCCTCACGCGGGATCTCGCGACCCAAGAGGATTTCGGCTACGAGGCTACTGAGTCGCGGCTTGTGGCCAAGTCGTACTGGAAGTTCGACGCGGAGATTCTGCCCAACGTGGACACGTTCGTAGAGCTTCAGGCCTTTGACGGGGACATCACGCTCTACGACATGCCGGGAGACGCGTCGGCCGAGGGGCAGGACCTTGATCCGGACGTGAGCGTAGCAGACGGAATCGAGAATCTCGGTTCGATGCTCTTTGCCCCGTTCTACGATCTCAACGATAAGAGCCTCCCGGAACTCGGACACTTCCGCGTGGGCTTCAACCATCCGTGGGTCGGCCTCTCCACCGGCTACCGCTGGACCGATAGCCAGGAGACCAAGACGGTGTACTTCAACACCTTTGACGGCGGCGTGGATGCCGAAGACGGCTTCCTCGAGATCAGCACCGGCGACGAGGGGGACGCGCTCGTTGCGGAGATGTCGCTCGAGGCGCTCCTCGGCCTGACCAAGCGCGCAGGCGGCCACGGAGTCTACTCCTGGGCCACCCTCGGCTTCATGGACGACGACTACGTAGTCGACCTCATCTATAACGCGCATGCCGCCGATGAAGAGCAGCTGCGCTACTTCTACTACGACGCGACGCAGACCTTCGGTCTCGGTCTGGATGCGAACCTCGTACCGGGGATCTTCACCGCCACCGGACAGGTGCTTGCAACGGTCGATGATCCGGATGACTTCGATCATCAGTCGCTCGCCTATGGGTTGGACTCCAACCTGAGCGTGGAGGAAGCACTGGACCTGAACGTTGATATCGACGTGCAGTGGGCAGGCGACAACGTAGAATCTCTCTTTGGCGACGACAGCGACGACGAAGGAGCCGAGCTGAAGAAGGGCGATTTCGCCGCCGACGTGGCACCTTCGCTCTGGCCGGCGGAGTTCTTCGAGCTGGGGATCAACTACGGTCTGACGCTCGATAACGAGTTCGATTTCGACGTGCCGGTGGAACAGACCTTCAATCCGTACACCAACGTGGAGCTTGCTCCGTTCTTGCCTGTCGCCTTGGACGTAGGCCTGTTTAGCAATTTCGAGTTCGTCGATGACCAGTTCCAGGACGAGTGGGACGTCGGTACCACCCTGGCGTTCAGCGACCTCACGCCGATGCTCACGAGTCTCGATCTCGGCTACACCTTCACCGAAGGCGCTGAGGACGAAGGCCGCGCGTATGCGGAGGCAGGGCTCGCAGGTCCG
>PWGF01000341.1 GCA_003554375.1 Spirochaetaceae bacterium | reverse complement strand
CCTCGCCCGCGACCAGTACGCAATGCTCCGCGCAGCGCTCCAAGCAGCCAAGCCGGGAGGGCGCGTAGTCTACGCGACCTGTGCCCTGAACCCAACGGAGAACGATGGGGTCATCCGCAGGGCCATTGAACGAGGAGCAGAGCGCTTCACCGTACTAACGGGCACCCGCGCCGGGCTGAGCGGAGGCGACGACGCCGGCTCCAAGACTAGCGACAGCCGCGGGAGAAGCTCTCGGGGCCACAGCTCCTCCCGCCACAAGCCGGAAGGCGAGAGCTTCCCGATCGAGAGCGCTCGGTCCGGCGAGGAGGAAGGCGTCCGGTCCGGGACGTCACTACCGCAGAGCGCCGCGCAGGAAGTCGAGGCGCATGCAGGGGAGCTCGACCTGGCAGTCGAGCACTGCGACTATGGGGTTCAAATCATGCCGGATCAGAGCTCCGGCGCCGGACCGCTGTATGCGGCTGTTCTCCGGATCCACGAGTAGCGCGCCGCGCGAGCTGCTACATGGGGCCGGTAGTTCTCAGACGGTCCCCACGCCGGACGCAGCTGGGCGCAGCGACCGGAGAAGCGGCGGCGAGTGCCCGCAATACGCCTTGCACGAGCCGGATGAGTTCGCTACCGTGGGCGCTCAAGCGCCATGAGCATAGCCGAACAGACCGACCTCAATCCCGAACAGCGCCGTGCCGTTGCAACGGTGGACGGCCCGCTCCTGATCGTTGCCGGAGCAGGCAGCGGAAAGACGCGCGTCATCACCGCACGCATTGCCCATATGCTGGAGCGCGGCATTCCGCAGAGCCGGATTCTCGCGCTTACCTTCACGAACAAAGCCGCTCGCGAGATGCAGCACCGCGTCCGAGAGCTCACCGGCAAGCGGCTCACCCAGCTTACCGTGAGCACATTTCACGCCTTCGGCGTTACCGTGCTGCGGGAGAACGCGGCGCGGCTGGGATATCGCGACAACTTCAGCATCTACGATACCGTCGACCAGCAGAGCCTCCTCAAGGAAACCGCACGCGAGATCAAGTTTAGCCTAGAGGGCGAGGACGTAAGGAGCATTCTGGGCATGTTCTCCGCACTCCGCACCGGCCGGAGAGAGTGGGATTCGTTCAGCGAGCCGTACCGACCGCTTTTTGACGAATACCGCAGGCACATGAGAGTTTACAATGCGGTCGATTTCGATGACCTCATTCTCTTGCCGGTGGAGCTCCTCAGCACCGATCAGGAAGTGCGCGACCGGTACCGCGCCCGGTTCCGCTACTTCCTCGTGGACGAGTTCCAGGACACATCGCACGTACAGTACCGCTTCATGCGGCTTCTGGCGGACGGAAGTCGCAACGTGTGTGTCGTAGGAGACGACGATCAGTCGATCTACAGCTGGCGCGGTGCGAACGCGGAGAACCTGTTCCAGTTCGACCGCGATTTCCCCGAGCGTACGGAGATCAAGCTGGAGCGGAACTACCGCTCCACGAACACCATTCTGGAGGCGGCAAACGGCGTCATACGCCACAACGCAAGCCGCAAAGATAAGCAGCTCTGGTCGGGCGACGATCGCGGCAAGCCGATATACCTCCACTACCCCGAGGACGAGCGCCAGGAAGCCGGCTACATCGCCGAGACCATCCAGAGCCTTGCCATGCGCGAGCGCATCCAGTACCACCAAGTTGCCGTGCTCATCCGGACTAACGCGTTGAGCCGTGCGATCGAGGAGGCATTTCTTGGCTCGAAGATCCCTTACCGGATGTCCGGCGGAACGAGCTTCTTCCAGCGAAAAGAGATCAAGGACATCATCTCCTACATGCGCCTGATCGCGAACCACGACGACGACGTAAGTCTCCTCCGAATTCTCAACACGCCGCGCCGCGGCATCGGGCGGAAGACCGTAGAGGCTCTCAATGAGATCGCCGATCGAAAAGCGTGCTCGCTCTTCTCCGCCATTGAGCCGGCCGTCCGCGCGGCGGATTCGCCGGTTTCGGAGCGAGCCAGACCGGACCTGGAGCGCTTCTTGGAGCTGATCCACACATACCGCACGAGCCTCTTGAGCAAAGGAGGCGGACTGGCTGAGGGACTCCGGGGGCTTGTCGAAGAGATCGACTACTGGTCTCACCTTGTATCCGAGCACCCCACCAACGACAAGGCGGCACGCTGGAAGCACCGGAATATCGACCTGTTCATCTCCGGCATCGAGAGCTGGGAACGTGATCCCGACAACAGCGATCCGACGCTCTTCCGCTACCTCAACCGGATCAGCTTGCAGACCCGTGACGACGACGATGACGCCGACGGCCAAGGAAAAGTGAACCTGATGACGATTCACGCGGCCAAAGGGCTGGAGCGGGACGTGGTATTCGTCGCAGGGTGCGAGAACGGCATCATCCCGCATCGGCGTGCGCTCGACGAAGCCGAAGAGAACATCGAAGAAGAGCGGCGGCTCTTCTATGTGGCGCTTACCCGCGCCCGGGCTCACCTCTACCTGACGAGCGCTCGCGAGCGCACGATCATGCGCGAGCGGGTCCAGTGCGAGCCCAGCCCCTTTCTGGAAGAGATCCCGCAACACCTCGTAGAACCGATCGAGCGCGAAACTCCCGTAGAGACAGCCGAGGCCGCGGACTATTTCGCTGCGATTAAAGCACGCATCGCGGGTCGCGGATAGTACCGCGGGCGGCGATAGAGATAGCAGCGCGGGTACCGGGATGGCTCGGGCCGGCGGGATGGCACCGCAGGGTGGCGAGATGCCACCGCGGGTGGCGCGGGACAGCTCGCCACGGCCGGCCGAGAGCTAACCCTGCATCAACTCGTCGGCCCCCCGCTCGCAGAGGAGCGCCACAAGCGGGTCCTCGTCTTCGCCGGCGTCCGCTCCCGCGGCAGGCCGAACACGGAGCGCACTGAGACCTGATACACCCTGGAGATCGTTGAGCTCGCAGCGCTCGATCTCTTCCTCCAGCCAGCCACGACAGATAAGGAACCGGAGATAACGCTCGTATTCGAGTCGCTCCGCCTCCTGGGAATAGACGATCGCGATCCGGTCCGGGACACTCAACCGCTCTCCGGTCTCTCGGACGGTCGCTTTGTCGATTCGCTTCTTCATGATCTCGTACCGGATGTTATAGGCCCCGCTGACTCCCAGTCGCCGCTCGTCATAGCGAAAGGTTACGGTGATCGGAGAGTGTTGCACCACAATCAAGTGCGTGGTCTCGAGGCCTACGGGGAGTCGTGAAGTGAGCCGCTCCGCGGCCCGGGCAATGCGGCACATAACCAGCAACTGCCAAAGTCGCAGGTTCCGTACGTAGAGCGTGTTCAGCTCATCTCGTCCGAGAAGAGTCGCGCCGATGTAGAGGCTGTGATCTACTCCGTCGGTCGTAGTCTTGTCAAAGTAGTGCGGGTACATCCGCTGCGCCGCCGGCTGCGCGCTCTCCAGAATGGAGGCAATCGTCGCATTCACGGTGTGCATGCTCTCATCGAACGCTTGGCGGCTGCGGTAGAAGGCTCGTGCAGGGTTTCGACACGCCTCCCGATATCCGGCGATCTCTCGCCGGACCGAATCACTGATCGCTTCCAAGTCCGGGAAGTGGATCTCCACCTCTTCGCGCAAGAAGCGACTCAGCTCTATCTCCTCATTCGCGTCTACACTCTCCTCGACCCGCGCAAGCTGCTCGTCAATACGAAAGCGTGTCTCCTCCAGGATAGGCATCGGCTGAGCCGCATGCGCCGCCACTACGATGCACCGTGCCTGCTCGAGCTGCTCCTTGAGATCCGACGCGGCTGCCCGGTTTCGAACCAGGGACGAGCCCCGCACATCACTGATCCCGTAGAGCGGATACACATTCGGGAAGACGATCTCTTCCATAGCTGCGTCGGAGCGGCTCCTCCGGGCCTGCAGGAGGTGGACGGCTGCTTTCCAAAACCGCCA
This sequence comes from Spirochaetaceae bacterium, assembly GCA_003554375.1. Classification (GTDB taxonomy): domain Bacteria; phylum Spirochaetota; class Spirochaetia; order DSM-27196; family SKKC01; genus PWGF01. Next base: position 137 of record PWGF01000341.1, on the reverse strand, counting down.
CTCCACCGTTGGATGGAGCGTCGTACACTGTTCCAAGATTATCTGTTCGATTCGGTTACGGTAGCGAGTCAGAGTGCGCTCCGCCGTCACCGCGAATAAGGACTGGAGCCGGTTGAGCTGAGCGACATCGAAGCCGT
>PWGF01000170.1 GCA_003554375.1 Spirochaetaceae bacterium | reverse complement strand
GACGGCCGGGGGTCGATTGCGAGGCTCCGTATTGCATCGATGATGCGCTGTTGCTGCGTTCGGTCGGTCTTTGCGAGTTGCTTCTGAGCAACCCGCAAGATCTCGATCGCGTAACTCACGTCCGGTAGTCTTCCCGCAGTTCGCGCACAGCCTGTTCAAACGGAATTCGGTCGGCACTGTGCTCCAGCGCGGCATCATACGCACGGATGTCGTCAAGCTCCTCCAGCTCCCGCACAATCTGCTCCCATTCCTCGACGGGCAACAGGACGGCCCTAGGATTCTGCTGTGCATCAACGACGTATTCGGGATGTACCTTTACCATGATCGCACCTCATAACGAGGATCTACCGATTGTGCCCGGAAATCAATCCCTTCGCGGATTCCCGGCAGGGCACACCGCCCGCGGGTCCGGTAGCCGGCAACGCCGGAAACCCGGGAACCCGGATAACCACAACCGCGGGACTCACAGAGTCCGACCGGCGCAAGCCACTCAACTCCCCGTGCCCAACAACCAGAGAGTCTGAGACTCCGCAAGGCCGAAACCTGGCCTTCCGGCTCCATTCCTGTTTCCCAGCTGCAAGATGCCCATGCAGGCGCGATAGTTCTGCTCGGGAATACGTGCCCGTTTCGTGCTGTCGCCGCCGGGAGTGGTACGTCTTGGGTGTGTGGCGATCCGCTCGTGGTTATGATAGATCTCCACGGTGGAGTGACTTACGGCTATTCGAACCCGCCTTTTGTGGTAGCGGTGGGGGACGCTGTAGTAGTGACGATCGTCGCTGAGATAGACGTGGTAGTTCAACGCGACTTTCGCGTTGCGGAACCATCGAAGTACGTAGCGCTCGCCGGTAGTGTAGCCACAAAGAGCTCCATTTCCCGTTCCACCGCTCCCCGTAGCTCGTAGAGCTTGGGGCCGGTTCCGGCGTAGTCGATAAACAGCTGCTCACCAGGGGTATGTTCGAGATGCATCGGGAGCACCTCATCGCTTTGCGCATGCAGTTGCAGGTAGAAAAAGAACTGCGTGTAGCTGTATCCGTCGGGAACCGCGCGTCGGTACTCCCGCCTCAACAGCTCCCGCGTGACACCTTTCTTGCCAAGATCCTTGAGATAGCCGTCGATGCGCGATCTCAGCGCTTCGTAGCGGTCTTTGTCCCGGCGTGCCGAGCCTTGCGGCGCGGCAATACGCCCGTTCAATTCACTGTCGGACATCGCCGTGATGTCCTCGTAGTTGAGTCCGCTCGAGGCGAACCAACGCAGATACTCCCTCACAACGGGACGCGAACCCCCCGTCGCATTGGCGATCTGCCGTTGCGACAAACCCGCGTATTGGTTTTGTCGAATAACCTCTCTGACTTTTCGCATAGAGATCCTCGCTCGTGGCATTTACTCCTCCTCACAGATTCAAGCTGTGAGGAGATCCTGCGGCCACACAGGCGAGGAGTCTCAACCGCCTATTCCGGCGAATCCTGCCGACGATTCCGGAATGCCGTTCAAACCGGCAGGTTTGTTCCGGAACGGCCGGCAGCTTTCCGCCGAAATCGGCAGGCTTCGTTTGGCGTAATCACCAAGGCGGCGAAGACCTTCGACTCAGCTCGTGTCATGCCATAGCGATGAATGCCTGCCGAGTGCTCCCCTCACTCCACCGCATACACGATGCCCAGAAATGGGAGGTGCAGGAGGCGGGCGGTGACCGGACCGGCCCCGGCCTGCTCGACCGCCTGCTGATAGAGCGACAGCTGCCCGCCGTAACGCTGCAAGCGCTCGGCGGCGTCGCGGCCGGGATAGGTTTTGTGGTCGATAATCACGCAGCCGCCGGGCGTTTTGACCAGCAGGTCGATCCACCCCTGAGCCTCTTGGCCGTTGGCGAGAACAAGCGACACCGGCCACTCCCGGTGGATTTCCGCTTCGGGCCAGGTTGATGCGATGAGCTGCGCGAGGCGGTGGTGCGCGGTGACGATGTCACGCGCGGCCACGCTCCCGGCGACTCCCCACCGGTCGAGGAGGCGCTCGGCGACGCGGGCCAGCCGCTCCTCGGGGATGCCCGGGTACGCGGCGGCGAACACCTCGTGGACGGCGGTGCCGAGCGCGGTCTGGTCGGGGGCTCCCTGAAAACCGATACGTCCGCCGAGCTCGGCGTACAGGGTGACGCGGAACTGCGCCGGGTCGAAACCGGCTACGGCGGCGGCCTCCGGCTCCTGTTCGAGCGAGCTTGGCGAGAGGTGTGCGGGCGGGTGCTCCACGCGCGCCGCGACATGCGGCTGACGGTACAGATGGCGTTCGCCGGACGGTTGCCCGGAAGCGGTTGCGGGGCCGCCGCCGGGCGCGAGCACGCGCAGGAGTGTCTCGAAGGACGTATCCCCCGCGCCGAGGGTGGCGGCTTCCCCCGACTCGCTTGCGGCGGACGGGGCGGGAAAGCGCAGAAGCGGGGTGCCGGCGGCGCCGGTGAGCGAATCGAGCCATGCCGTCTTCAAAACCGGCCCCTTGGACTTGGTCACGGATCGACGTACGGCCAGAACGAGCTCGTTGCGAGCACGCGTTACGCCGACGTACAACAGACGGAGCGCTTCATCGTGGGCGCGCTCAACGGCCTCGGCGTACTCGCGGGAGGCTTTGATGGGCCGCGCAATTGCCGGAACGTTCTCCTGCCGGCCGAACGGCCACGGCCAGTACCGGAGCGCGCGGCCGGAGAGTGGCGCGTCCAGGCTGATCTCGCCCTGCCCTTCGACGGAGACGCCGAAGGGCGAGCGGATGTCGCCGGGGGCGCCGTCCCGGTCGAGACTGGTCAGAACGACGAGGGGCCATTCGAGACCCTTGGCGAGGTGGTACGTGAGCACCTGGACGGTATCCGGTCCGGTCCCGGTCGCCTCCTTGGGCGCGCTCTCGCCGAAGTAGCGGATGAACCCGGGCACGGTCGCGGCGCTTCGTTGCGCCGCGCAGGAGTCGAGATAGCTCGCGCACGTGCCGCGCAGTGCATCGAGGTTTGCGCGGCGGCGGGCGGGCCGGGACCAGGAATCGACGAGCCGGTCGAGGCCGACGAGCTCGATCGCGCGTTCGAGCGCCTCGCCGGGGGCGAGACGAGCGACGGACTCGCGCGCCGCATCGAGCCGCTCGATGAGGGGATCGCCCCGCCATTCGCCGAGCGCCTCAGCCGGTGAGGCGATGAGCGGGCCAAGCCACGCGTCATGGGCGGCGTGGTCCGGGTGTATGTGGACGATTTCGGCGAGGGCGAGCGTATCGCCGGGGTCATGGAGATAGCGCAGCGCGGCGGTGGCCAGGCGGCACTCGGGCGTTTCGCTCAACGCGCCGTGGCCGACCGACGCGTCGATGCCGAACGACCGGAGCTCGGCGGCAATGCGTGCGCACTCGTCGTTTTTGCGGCAGAGCACCGCGATATCACCGGGTGCCAAGTCGGTGCGCTCGGCGAGGAGGTGCGCCACCCCCGCGGCGGTCGCTTTGGCGTCGTTCGCCTGGTTTTTCGAGTCGAGGTACCATGTTTCGATCCTGCCGCCGGCGGCCTCCTCCTCGCGCTCGATGGGAATACCCAGGCTCACCGCCTGGTAGCCCCGTGCTCCGAGCGCCGGTGCGAAAAGAGCGTTCGCAAGCTCCACGAGCAGCGTGCTGCTTCGCCAGCTCTTGTCGAGTGTGGTATGCGTTCCCAGCCGTGCGGTGGCCTCGTTCATAAGCGAAGGGTCCGTCCCCCGGAAGCCGTAGATCGCCTGCTTGGGGTCACCAACCCACAACGAGTCGCCGCAGCGCTCGTGAAGCGCCAGAAAGAGTGCAAGCTGAATCGGGCTTGTATCCTGGAACTCGTCGACGAACATAGAACCGAGCGAATCCGCGAGCCCCGCGCGCACGCGCCCGTTCTCGCGCGCAAGCTCGAGCACGATCGACTCCTGGTCGACGTAGTCCATGAGGCCCTGCCTGCGCTTGTACTCGCTATAGGCGTCGATGGCTTCGGCGGCGCACTCGGTGACGCCGGCGACGAGCGTTCTCAGATCGTCGTGGAGCTCGCGCGCCCGGCCGAGCTCGGCGGCAACCGCCACCACCCCGTCGACTG
>PWGF01000149.1 GCA_003554375.1 Spirochaetaceae bacterium | reverse complement strand
TTTTCTGATAAGCGGTACCCTCTTGGGGTTCCTTCGGGACGGTGGGATAATCGGCTGGGACAAGGATATCGACGTGGGGTTGTTTTCTGAGAATTGTCCGGAGGATATGAACCGGCTTTTCGAAGGACTCTCCGGGTTCAACGTACGGCGCGTCGATCTGACAAGCGACCGGCTTCGGCTAAACCACGAAAACTGCGTCGGGATCGATGTGTTTCCTCACTATCTGGAGGAGGGCCTGAGATGGCACGACGGGGCAGCCACCCGGTGGTGGAATACGCCCTTCGACCTCAAAACGGTACGTTTTCTCGGCATCGACCAGTCTATTCCGGACGATCCGGAGCGCTATCTGGATGAGAACTACGGTAATTGGCGCGTACCGGAGCCCAATTTCGACGCAAGACTGGATGCACCGAACGCCCAGATCACCGACCGCCAGTACTTTGATTCGCTGCTCTACTTCTCGCTTCTGAACGCAATACGGCGCGGAAAAACGGTCATGCGAGACCGCTATATCGGGCTTCTGGCCCAGAAGGAGCCCGCGGGTTGGCTTGCGCGGCTGTAACGTTTTACGGTCGCGTGCGCAGTGGCCGTTGAGTTGGGGTTGCGAACGGCCCCTAGTTCGGTGCGCGCGGCCAGGAAGGTGAAGGATGGGGCAGGCAGAAATGAGCAAAGGCAAGACGGTGATAACCTACGGGACGTTCGACGTTCTCCACGTCGGGCACGTACGGCTTCTGCGACGGCTCAAGGAGATGGGTGATCGTCTGATCGTCGCAGTCTCTACGGACGAGTTCAATACTGGCAAAGGGAAACGGTGTCTGATGCCGTTCGAGCAACGGGTGGAGCTTGTCGAATCGATCCGTTACGTGGACCTTGTCATACCGGAAGAGTGTTGGGAACAGAAAGTCGACGACATTCAGAAGCACAGCGTGGACATTTTCGCAATCGGCAACGATTGGGAAGGAGCCTTTGACGACCTGAAGGCGTACTGCGAGGTGAAATACCTTCCGCGGACTGAAGGGGTGTCTACGACGGGTTTGAAGGGCCTATTGAGCGCGTTCGACAACGGGAAGATCGAACAGCTGCATGAGGCGTTGAACATCCTCAAGAGCCTGGCCGAGGACCTGTCCTAGCTCAGATGCGGTCGGCAAGAGGGAAAAGGCTCCGTACGGCATGGAAGCGTCTGAAAGGGCTCCGCAAAGTAGGCAGGCGTCTTTCGGGGCTCCGCAGACTACGCAGACGTGTTGGAAAGCTTTTCCGGCGGAGGCGGAAGGACGCTCGTGCTCTCTATCAGTGGGCTGAGCGCGCGTTCCAGCGTGGGAAGCTGGCCGACAGCGTCGAGCGATACCGGCGCGTTGAGGCGGTGTCCGCACGGGCGCTACGCGAGTTTGCGCGCCGCCGGAATCAGGAAAAATACTGGTGGAAGGCAAACTGGCGCCTCACCAACTCTCTCTTGGTGCTCGGCAAGAAGAAGGAGGCTCTTGCGTGCCGTTCCGCGGCGTTTGAACGGGCCGGAGGGCGCCGGGACGTGACGGCGGTGGCGCGCGGCGCCTTCGGTTCCGCCTTTGGACGGATCAAGTCAGGGCCGCTTCCGGGGGGCAACTCCTGCTACTACTGCTATCGTCACACCGTGTCGCCCGCGGGCATGAAGCTTGTGGAGAAGTGCTGCCGGCCGAAGAGCCGGGAGCCGCAGGTCTACCGGGTGATTGCTGAGAACGAGCTCTTCGAGGGAAATCGGTACGCCTCGACGCCGCGGCTGGAGGCAATTGTAGAAGGCGAGCACTGGGTTAAGCTCTTCCTGCACGAGTGCGCCGGTGCGGTGAAGTGTTCAGCCGCCGATCTGGAAGAGATCGATTTTCGGAAGCTCGGAGCGGCGCTGGGAGAGATTTCGCTCTCTTTCCGCTCTATCTATCCCGAGCGGGACGACGGAGAAATGTACCCGCTGCGCTTCTTTGACCCGGAGCGGGCCTATCGTGTCTTTGAGCCCGAGGGCGGCACAAGCGGTGAGGAGCTGGGGAAGACGATCCGGAGTGTCCAGCGCTTTTTTGCGCGTAGAAAGGCTGTCGAGGCAGTCCGGAGGGGACTTCCGCCCGCTTTCTGTCACAACGATGCGGGTTTACAGAACGTGTTCATGAGAAACGGAGCGGAAGTGCCCTTTGCCTTTATCGACTGGGAGCAAGTCCGCTGGAATACCGCGGGAGCCGATATCGGGAGCGTCCTCAGCTCCACTAAAATGCGCGCCGCCGAGAAAGCCGGCATCCATGAGCGTATAGAGGAGGCGCTCATCGCCGGATATCGCGAGCGGCAGTGGGGACGTGGGGTTCCCGGTTTCCCGGGAAGAGCTCGAGATTTCCTCGAGCATTCACTTCATCAACCGAACGCTCAACACGGCACTCAAGAAGCGCCACATCTGGCGTTTTTCGAGAATCGCCGAACGGTGCGACGAGGTCAGGAGCCTGGCAGGGCTTTAGCGCTCTGTCGAGATCGGAGCTAGCATCCAGCATGCGGTTTGCGGTTACGGTCGCCACAGCACGCTTGGTTATCCTCGTAGCCCGGTGTCTTTCGCTTCTTGGGTACGTACCGGGCGGAGGACGGGGCAACCCGCGGGAGCACTTCTCCTTTTGGATATGGTATGGCCCTATCGTAGCCCCTGTCTCCCGGCTCGGGAGCGGCCGGCGGACACGGGCCATCCGCGCAATTGCTGGAAGGAGCCGCCGGCGCGGCTCAGCCGGTGCGCGGGCTGAATACGCCCTCGTTACGCGGCTCTGCTATGATTTCGGCCTGTATGCCGATGCCGCGGAGCACGCTCGGCGGGCGCTCGAGGCGCTGGGGCGCATCGAGCTCTTTGTTGCCGAACGAGCGCGCGCACTGTCGGCCGGGCACCGGTGGGGTGAGGCGGCGGAGGCGTGGCGTGAGCTGGCGCACAGCCGGGAGAGCGCGGTCCGGAAGGAAGCGTACGGCGAATGCGCCGTGGCGCTCGTGGAACAGGGCGCGTGGGAGGAGGCTGAAGAGCTCCTCCGGGAAGCGATTGGGGCGCTGAGCCGGTCGGACGAGCCGCGCGATCTGGTACGGCGCGAAGAGTGGGAGCTTCAGAGAGCCCGCTTAAGGGTTGCGCGTGGTACCGGCGAAGCTCAGACGGCCCTGGAGGAGATGACCGTGACGTATCCGGACTCCGAACGGCGCCGGGTAGCTACCTCCCCGGGCGATTACCGCGTGTGGGTGACCCGGGCGGGGCTTCTGATTACGGGAAAACTCTTCAGCCCGGTTCGCGAGCGTAGGACCGTCCTCTGTTTGGATGGGGCCCCGATGGCCGGCATTCCGCTTCCGCGGCGGATGCTGCGCTCCGGGTTCAAGTACCACATACGGCCTTCCACCCTGGAGGGATTTCCAAAGGAGTGCCGGTTGAGCCTTCGAATCGGGGCGCGACCACTCCTGACAACCGGGGGGCACGCTGAGCTGCACGTGGGACTCCCCTTAGGCGACGGGACGCTTCTCGAAAGGGTCAAGGAAGGAGAACGACTCAACAAGAAGGGCATTCTCCCAAGTTCCGGTACGAGCGTAGAGGGCAACGAGGAGCAAATCCTCCGGGCGTATGAGGGCGCGCGTGAAGCTTTCGCCGAGCTCTTTGGACGCGAGCTTTTCGCTCTCTACGGAACCCTTTTGGGCTGCTACCGCGACCGGCGGCTTATCCGCTCGGACGACGATATCGACCTGGGGGTCGTAGTGGATGCTTCAGGCCCCATAGAGGCAAAAGAGGAAGCGCTCGGGATGATGCGCAAGCTCCTTTGGGCCGGATGGGACGTCTGGGTGAACCGCAATGGCCGACTCTTTTGGTTGGCGGTAGACGGGGTTATGTTAAGGGTTTATCCTCTTTGGTTTGCAGGGGGGCGAGCGGGGGCGTATACTGCGGTCCGCGCGAAGCGCGGGAGTTTTCTTCCGTGTAAGTCGATTGAAGTGTATGGTCGCTATGTGCTGATCCCCGCTGAAACCGAGCAACTCCTGAGGCGAACGTACGGGCGTGACTGGCGGACGCCGCGGTCGTCGTTCGCGCACAAAC
>PWGF01000053.1 GCA_003554375.1 Spirochaetaceae bacterium | reverse complement strand
GGTTCCGTGCTCGCCGCCTCAGTTAGCGGCGCGCCAGATACACGGTCTGCACCACCGTCCGATCCTGCCGCGGATTGTGAAAGCACACTTTCTCGGCACGGGCCGTCGAAAAGACGCTCCGGAGCGTTGCCGGAAACTCTTGGTCCGGTGGATCGTCGGACCACAGCCCGAAAACCCCGCCCGGAGCCAAGTTGGCCGCCAACCGGCGAAGCCCCTCCGGGCCGTAGAAGCTCGCGTTGCGGGGATCTAGATGGCGGTCCGGCGCGTGATCGATGTCGAGAAGCACGACATCGAAGCGCCTGCCAGGCTGCTCCGGGTCGAGACCCTCCTCCGTCCCCGGCGGCGGCCTCCCCGAGGGCGGCGCCGCTCCCTCGGGGCGCCCCTCCCGCCCCTCCGGCCTCGCCGGCGCCGGGCGTTGCACTTCCTCCGTCCCTGCCGCCGGGGGTTGCAGCACCCGGGGCACCGCACACCCTTCCCGTGCTCCCGCCGCCGTTCCCACCGAGAGGCCACCCAGCAGCGCGAAGAAGTCTGCGCACACAAAGCGGCATCGCGGGTCTGCGGCAAGCTCCCTGCCCACCGGTAGGAGCCCCTGGCGGTGCCAGTCGATCACGGGCTCGAGCGCCTCGATAAGCACCATCTCCGCCACGCGGCCGGTAGCAAGCGCCGCGCGAGCGGTGTAGCCCAGTCCCAGACCACCCACCGCCACGCTCAGGCCGCCCCGATCCGGGCCCGGATGCTCGCAAACGCCGAGCCGGCCCAACGCTTCCTCCGAGACGGTGAAGCGGCTCGACATCAGGTATTCGTCGCCAAGCTTGATCTCATAGATGTCGCGTCCGGTCTCGAGATCGCGCCGCCGCCGCAGACTCAACTCCCCTATGGTGGTTACCCGGTAGTCGAGCTCTTCGAATAGTCGGCTCATGTCCCCAGTCTATCCCGCCTCTCGCGCCGCTGTCGCGGGCACTCTCGTCCCCGTCGTCGATTATCGCCGATGCCAATGCCGGCTGCGCACACAGCGCGGATGCGGATAGGTCACCGAAGCGGAGACAGGGGCAAAACACAAATTTGTCAAGAGAGGAATGCTCGATCGCTTGAATTTTTCTGCCTGCACTCGTATAGTCTGTTGGACGGGCGACCCTGGCCGTCTGAGGCCCCCGCACAGCCAGGTTCGCCGTTCCCGGGGGAGAGACCACGCACAGTTCGGTTCGCCGTTCCCGCGGACAGGCCAACCACAAACTGAGTGAGGCGGATCTCAACCCCGCCCTCCCGTACATGCGAGCCAAATAGGCGCGCTCATAACGCGACTACACGGGAGAGAAGCACGGCAGACAAGGAGGTTACGTATGACCCGGATTATTGACCGGAAAAAGCACCAAGAACGAGTCGAAGATGTATTGGAGAACATTGGCGTTCCGATAACTAGCGAGCAAACGCGCTCCCGTCTCGAGGAGCACATCCAGGTACACAAGTACTTCCTCGATCGCAGTCGGCAGAAGGATACGGATTGGAGTGATGCCTTCTCATCCTGGCGGCTGAACGTGCTCGAGCCGCTTCGGAGTGCCGTCGACATGGAACCGGTACGGAGCTCCTTTCCAAGAAAGAACACTGACGAGTTGATTCTGGAAGTCTCCGACCACTGGCACTATCTCAAAGAAGCAGAAAAGGAGGCGTCGGCGGAAAAGGCTGCGCAGAACTTCGCGCGCTCATACGGAAATCCCTTTACGCGGTTTCTTATCGGCTCGGTAATTAAGCCGGCGCTCCGCAAGCTCCACCGCAGTAGCGATCGCGCGCGCCGGATCCAGCGAAACATGGACCGTTTCCGCACCGAGCAGGACGAGAAGCTCCTCCTGTGGATGTAGCTCGACCGCACGAGGGAGGGAGCGCGGCTGCGCCGAGCCAAACAGGGCCTCCCCGGCAACGGAGGAGCCCAGCAGCGTAGCGCCTCCGGACCCGTCCCCGGGGCCCGCCGCGGCCCCCGGGGACGGAGGAACACGCAAAGGAACACACAAGAGGTAACCAGCACGCCGGCTACCCGGTCGCCATCGGCTCGGGCCCTCCGGCAAACCCTTGTAGCCGCCCCCTGCGGCCGGACGTCAGCGGCCCCGCACGAACCGGAGAGCACAGGCGGGGCCTGCGCTCTCCGGCCATAATCGCCGACCCTCGCGGCTTCCGCGCGTGGGGGCGTTATCGGAACATGAACAACACGCCCATCAAGTATTCCGCCGGGTACGGGACCCCGTCGAGTTCGAAGACGCCACTCACAGAATTCAACTCGCCGGCCGGCTGTCCCCACCACTCGTCCCAATCCGACCACTCGAACTCGATGTCGCTCAGTTTGATCTCTTCGATCGGAAGATCCCCGCCGACGGTAATCGCTCCATTGGCACCGATCGTGTAGGGAGCGTCCTCGATCCCCATGACGACCACGACGAGGCCATCCAAGAAGAACCCTTGGCCGGCGGGATCGAAGCCGTCGAACTCTATCTCCACCGGGCCATCTTCTTCGTCCTCCCAGCGAACTTCGAGCCCGGGAACGCCATCGCCATCGTCTTCGTAGTACCAGAAATCGAGGGCTACCGGCATGATCGTCTCGAAGACAAAGCCTGACATCGCCCAGGCGGCCCGGACCGACTGCAGCATGTCACTCTTCTGATACTCGATCCGCTCGTTGCCGTCGTCGAGAACCACGGTACCGGACCACTCCATGCTGAAAGGATCGTCGTCGGACTCGGGTATCACCCAGGTGGCATCGTTGAAGCACACTTCCTCATAGAGGTAGTCTGTGACAGCCACTTCCCCATTGAGAACAAGCGTGAAGTAGCCCGCGCCGGGGGTAAGACTCAGAACGACCACGCCGTTCATCACCAGGTCCGGGTAGTCGGGATGCGGATACTCCGGCTCGAAATCAGTGAAGGTAATCGTCGCCTCTCCGCCGTCGTTCTCGTCGATCTCTCCGTCCACTTCAACGCCTTCGAGAGAATCGTTACCCAGAATCTCGTCGAACAGCATCACGCTCAACCCTACCGTGGTCTCGATTGCCGAAAGCGGTGGGATCTCCGCACCAGGCAGAGACGGTAGGGGATCCGTTGTCCCGTTGTCCGGCTCGCCGTTGTCCACGTCCCCGTTATCCGCCTTCCCGTTCTTGTCGCTCGGGTCTTCGCCCAGCAGCGTATCGCAGCCGGTGAACGCCATTGCCCAAACAACCAACAAGAACACCAACCCGAGTACCGCAAAGGTACTTCGCCTGCGATCTGCCATACGGTCGCTCCTCTTCCTCGGCGATCGCGGCGCTGGACAGGCAGACCCAACGCGAACGCCGGCCTTGGTTTCCGACTCCGCCCCCCGACGGCTGCACCTCAATCGTGCCGGCCGCCCGCCCGGCTGTTCTCCGCACGACGGCTCGCGAAGTTGGTTATTCCAGTATATCACCCACAGCAGCGTTTTCCAACACACTCCGCTCGGTACTGTTTCTCTACTCGATATCCTCGTGCACACTTTTGCCCTCCTGCTGCCGAACAATCCGCCGGTTCGCCGGTCACCATGGCGCCGACGGAAGTCGGAAGGAGGCCCCTACACGGCAGGCCAAACGCACTTGGATCACTACGGTTCGACGGCGGCGGCCGACAGCCGCTGAAGCCGGTACTCACCCGTCTCACCACACCACCAGGGGCCCCGGTAAGCGCCCACGATCGCCCACTTGCCGCCGCCCTTCCAGGCGGGTTGTCCAACTGCGTGTGCCCTGCCCCACACAGGAGCCCCACACACGCAACAGACTTCCCTTTCCGACGCCGCATGACTATATTCGCATCTACAAACCTATACTCGGGGCCGATGAGCCGGAGCGCTCGCGAGCCACACCGGGGCTCGCGCCCCTCCGGCAAACGACCTCACGGTCGCCTCAGAAGTCACGGAGGTAACGAAGTCATGTCGGAAAACGCACACTACCGGCACATCGGATTTCGAGCAATTGCGACGGTCGGGCTCATGACCCTGCTTCTCGTTGCCGGGGCCGCCACGGCGTTCTCAGCCCCCACCGGCCGGCCGGCCGGGAACCCGGAACCGTCAGTCGCGCACGTCGGC
>PWGF01000051.1 GCA_003554375.1 Spirochaetaceae bacterium | reverse complement strand
GGGGGAGGGGGCCGGCGTGAATATGGAGCGCCGGGCCTGTCGAACGGGGCCAGTCGCTCTCACGCAGGGAACACTCCCGCTCGCCGAGGCACACCGGATAACGTTGCGGATATTTATCAGAAGTGATAAGATAGCGCAATGGATTTTGGCCGTCTCGTCGAACTTGCCGCTGACCTTCATTGCTTCTCCCCTGGAATGGTCACCGCCGGAGAGAGCCTGGACCAGGTTCGGGTGCAACTGAGTCGGTGGGTGAACGGCGGCCGTGTTATCCGCATCCACAAGGGATGGTACACCTTGAACGAGCCGTACCGCCGAATCCGCATCGACATGAACGTGGTTGCATCCACGATCAAAAGAGGAGCGTACGTCAGCCTCCAATCGGCGCTGGGGTTTCACGGGGCTATCCCGGAGTACGTTCCGGAGACGACCTGCGTGACAACGGGCCGTCCCATCACGATCGACTCGCCGCTTGGAAGGATACGCTACCAACATGTCAAGCTGGATGTCTTCTTCGGCTACTCGCGCCACGAGGCGGCAGTGCAGCACGCATACATAGCGTCGCCGGAGAAGGCCCTCCTCGATCTCCTATACCTGACGCCGGGGAGCGACGATCCTGCTTATCTTTCCGGACTGCGCCTACACACCGCAGAGCGGTTCGACATGGAGAAAATGCGAGATATGGCCCGGCGCTTCAAAGCTCCGCGGCTCCGGCGAGCAGTCGAGCATGTTTCTCGACTCGTCGTGCACGGGAGTGACGCGACATGAAGGAGTATTTGCGAGAGCTGGTAGACGGGAGCACGACGAACGCTCAAGCAGGCCTCATGGTGCGAGAGTATTTGCAGGCGCGGGTGCTGGAAGCGCTTCAGCGGGCCGGTGCTTTCGAGAGTTGGGCTTTCCTCGGCGGGACGGCACTCCGGTTTCTGTATCGACTTCCCAGGTTCTCCGAGGACCTCGACTTCTCGCGAACCGACGCTCAGTTACCGCGTGACGTGCTCACCGAAGAGTTCGGTCGTTTCATCGACCGGACTCGGAAGACATTCGCCGCTGAGGCATATGATGTCGAAATTCGCGACCGGCCTCACGCCGTGGTCCAGTCGGCATTCGTCGGATTCCCCGGACTGCTTCATGAGCTTGGTCTCTCTCCACATGTCGATCAGAAGATCTCCGTTCGAGTCGAGGTAGACACGAATCCTCCACCGTATGCGGCCACGGAGACATCGGTCGTGCGTCGCCACGTCCTGCTGAACCTGCTCCACTATGACAAGTCCAGCCTATTCGCAGGCAAGCTCCATGCTCTGATCAGTCGATCTTACGTCAAAGGACGAGACCTCTACGATCTGATGTGGTATCTGAGCGATCCGACGTGGCCGGCGCCAAATTTGGCGCTCTTGACGGCTTCATTGGCGCAGACCGGGACGGAACTGGGCGAGGCGGAAGTAGCTGATTGGCGGAAGCTGGTAGCGGAGCGTGTCGCGACGATGGACTGGGATCGTGTGGTTGCGGATCTCAGGCCGTTCGTGGAGCGGTCCGAGGAGATCTCGTTGTTGACTCGAGACAATGTCCTCGGGTTGCTTGAGCAATGGCCATGACGGATGGTCAGTTCGTAGCCGCGATCTGAGCAAGCTCTGCAAGGAGAGCCGGCAGATCTTCCGCGTTTCTCCCGCGGACGAATGAACGTGCGCGCATGCCGCCACCCGCTTCGTTGACACTGCCCGATGAGCCCGCTACCGTGGCGCCAATGGCACAGCGGAAAAAGGGCTCGAGCCGGCGTAAGCGAAACCGCGCCGGCGTTCACAGCAAGCGCTCGGGAGGCGGCGGGCCCGCCCGCCGAGCACAGCGCGCCCCGCAACACGGGCGGGCGCAGCGCCCCCCGGGGCGCGGGCGCGCCCTCGTTCCGGTAGACGAGCGGCCCATTCGGCGGTCCGCGATCACCAAGTGCAAGTACATTTTGCGGCAGCTGGATAAAGTCGCGGCGGAGCTCGACGCGTACGAAAACGAAGATCTCCCCGCCCATCGCTCGTGGTACTTTCGAAGCTTCGGCCCGCAACTCACCCAGCTCCGTGAGCTGGACGAGGAGGCCCGTTCGCGCGCAGCGTTTCTGCAGGAGGTTCGGCGCTTAATCTTCTGGGAGCGGCTGCGTCCGGATGAGGCATACCGGCTTGCCGATGAGAGGCGTCGTCGTCCGGCTGAAGAGCACGCGGATGACGGCAATTCGGGCGGGCGCTTTTCGGACGCTTGGGATGACGACCTCGGAGAGGACGGCACCTGGCACGACGGTGCCGGGGGAGAGGGGGGCGGCTTCGACGGTGACCCCGGAGACGACCCGTTCGAAGATGACTTCGACGACGACGGAGGGCTCTCCGAAGAGGAACTCTTTGCCGTCTTCGCCGATTTGCTCCGAAGTGCTGGATACGACCGAATCGACCCCGACTCCGAGATGGTGCGGCGCTTGTTCGCGGAGTTCAAGGCGCGTTTCGGATACGGCAGGGGGGACTCCGGGGCAGGCGACACCGGACGGGAGGAGACCGGCCGCCCGGAGGAGGAGAGCTCCGTTTCGCCGGACGATTCGGACGCGATAGTCCGGGAGCGGTTGAAGTCGCTGTACCGGCAGATCGCCAAGGAGCTCCATCCGGACAACCGCCGGGGCCATACCTCCGGACTGAGCGAGAGCGCGGCGCGTGAGCTGTGGTACCGCGTTCAACAGGCGTACGCTGACGAAGACCTGGACGAGCTTCAGATGCTCGCCGCACAGCATAGCATTCGTCGCCGCAACAGCTTTGCCGGGCTTCCGGTATCCCGTATATTAGCCGTCCACCGCGACCGAAAGGAAGAGCTCCGCTGGATTCGCAAGCGACACCGCGAGGCGCGCAAAACCACTGCCTGGGGTTTCACGCAGCTCTCGGAGGCCGAGCGCGCGGAGCTCCATCGGGCCGAGGAGGAAGCGCTGAGCCGGCAGATCTCCTTCCTGCGTTCACAGAAGGCGGAGATAGAGGCGGAACTGGAGCGCTATCGGAATCCGCCGCACCAACCGGAGCGGAAACGACGCAAGCGGACCAAAGAGAGCGAGGTGCCGGAAGGGCAGTTGTCGTTGTTTTGATCCTTGGCTTCAACTTTTGCGGCCATCCGTTGGTTCGGGTGATCGGCCATAATCCCTATTTCACCGCCGCCCGGTCTGCCCACAATACCCCCGCCCAATCCTCCGAGCCTCATCGGTAGCCCGGTTCGTCGCCTCGGTCAGCTGCTTCAGAAGCTCATCAATGCGGCGGCGGAAATCCGGGGGCACCTCGATTGGATCTCCCAGCACCAGGTGCAACCGGCACCACGGCAGCGGAATCTGATAGTTATCCCAGCGTCGGCGAATCTTGATCGCACGGCTGAAATAGGCTCCAACCGGCACGATCACTGCATTGCTGCGCCCGGCAATGTGAATGATACCCGGTTTTCCAACCCGGCTCGGGCCGAACGGACCATCCATGGCGACCATGCCGTCGCGCCCCTCTCTGATGAACTTGATGAACGCGGGCACGCTCCGCGCTCGCCCAGTCCCGCGCCGTCCGCTCGCGCTTTTCACACGAAAATCCGTAATCCCGAAGTGCCGGAGCACCCCGGCGAGCACGTCGCCGCGAAACGAATCGTCTATCAAGGCACCACTGTTGCGCCTACGGTACCAGTACATCCCGATAACCGAGAACTCATGCCAGATCGCAAAAACAATCCGATATCCCGCCCGGTGATAGGAGCGAACCGAACCGACCGGATTATCGACGACGCGAACAGTCGAGCCCACCATGCGGTATAACCCAATGAGCAGTAGCTGGAGTACAGTTATTACAACGCGCATCATCTGGCCCATCATAGTTCTCTGCTCTGATTTTGCACAGGAGGACCGTTCACCGGCACACCCCAGGCGCTCGGCAATACCGTGCGCCCACGCACCGCCCAGAGCACACCTCAGCGCTCCCCGGCACGCCCCCTCCGCCCCAAGAAGCCCTCCTGGGCCGCCTTCCGGGCCCGAGGCTCCCGCCTCGGCCCCGGAACCGGGTGCTCCGCTGCAATCCGGGACTCGCCGTGCTCCGCACGCCCCCTGCC
>PWGF01000400.1 GCA_003554375.1 Spirochaetaceae bacterium | reverse complement strand
TGGAGGTTATCTTCCGGGGTCAAGGAGGAAACATGGAATATAGGCGACTTGGAACTTCAGGATTGAAGGTGAGCGAGCTCTCGTTCGGTTCTTGGGTTACCTTTGGCAACCAGCTACAGGTGGATAACGCCAAGCAATGCATGCATGCCGCGTACGACGCCGGCGTGAACTTTTTCGACAACGCCGAGGTATACGCCCAAGGCGAGTCGGAGCGCATCATGGGCAAGGTCTTGGCCGATTCCGGCTGGCGCCGCGACTCGTACGTGGTCTCGAGCAAGGTGTTCGGCGGAAGCGTGCCCGATCCAAAGCCCACGCAACACGGGCTGAGCAGGAAGCACGTTTTCGAGGCCTGCCATCAGGCGCTGGAGCGGCTTCAGGTAGACTACCTCGATCTGTACTTCTGTCACCGTCCCGATCCGGAGACCCCTATCGAAGAGACGGTGTTTGCCACGGCTGTCCGGTTAACTGTATAAGCCAACGCTCTAAGATACTGTATGAGAAGTAATTAAGGGCCGTTTTCGGATTTATCGATTTGAATCTCGGTCCGCTTCTGCGGCATCCTCTCGGGACGATTTTCGGGAGGTGACTGATGAATCAGGGGCGTACGGTGTTTTCGCAGGTTATGGATTTCGTGCCGATGTATGAGTTTCGCAAGTGTGTGACGCGGTACCGCGGTAATCACCGGATTCGGAGCTTCTCCTGCTTGAGTCAGTTTCTCTGCATGGCCTTCGCCCAGCTAACGTACCGCGAGAGCCTGCGCGACATCGAGTCGTGCCTGAACTCGATGTCGACCAAGCTCTACCACATGGGCTTCCGCGGGAACATCAGCCGCAGCACTCTCGCCGATGCAAACGAAGGACGAGACTGGCGGATTTATGCCGAGTTTGCGCAGGTGCTCATCGACAGCGCTCGCGGACTGTATCGTGGTGAGGAGTTCGGCGTGGAGCTCGATGAGACCGTCTATGCGCTGGACTCCACCACGATCGACTTGTGCCTATCGCTGTTTCCGTGGGCTCGCTTCCGAAAACGCAAAGGCGCAGTAAAGCTGCACACGCTGCTCGACCTCAGCGGTAACATACCGTCATATATAGAAATAACCGACGGAAAAGTCCACGACGTGAACATCCTCGACGATCTGATACCTGAGCCGGGCTGTTTCTACGTGATGGACAGGGCGTATGTAGATTACGCGCGTCTGTATCGGTTGACCGAGCATGCAGCGTTCTTCGTCACCCGAGCAAAGAGCAATCTTCAGTTCCGACGGCTGTATTCCGCCCCAATCGACAAGTCGCTCGGTCTGCTCTCCGATCAAACTGTGGTGCTCACCGGTTTCTACGCGGCCAAGGATTATCCCGGCAAGCTGCGGCGCACCAAATACCGCGACGAGCAGACGCAACGAACGCTTACCTTTCTGTCGAACAACTTCACCATCCCCGCCCTCACCGTCGCTCAGCTCTACAAGTGCCGATGGCAAGTGGAACTTTTCTTCCGTTGGATCAAGCAGCACCTCCGCATCAAGGCGTTCTACGGCACCTCGCCAAACGCGGTAAAGACGCAGATATGGATTGCCATTTCGGTGTACGTGCTGGTGGCGATCATCAAAAAGCAGCTTCGCCTGGAAGCGAGCCTCTACACAATTCTACAGATTCTGAGTGTCACTGCCTTCGAGCAAGTGCCTATCACACAAGTACTTACGAATTCAGATTACAGTTCTCCAGAAGCTGATTCGGATAAACAATTGCCACTTATAGACTTATAACCGGACAGCCGTGACTCACACTGAGTTTGGTAGCTATGATGGTACTAACATTCGGCGCGGCACATGTCTTTGCCGGAGGTCAGCAGGAAGAGGTCGACGTCGAGGACGATGAGCTCGTCGTTTACAGCGCGCTGCACGAGTACGAAATCTCGCGCATACTCTCCCGCTTCGAGGCGGATACCGGCATCGACACCGAGTTCATCCGGTTGAGCGCGGGAGAGCTCGCCTCGCGCATCGTCGCCGAGAGCGACAACCCGGGAGGAGACGTCTTCTTCGGCGGACCGTCGGAAACGCACGAAGCTATCGTCCCGGAGGGCGTCCTCCGCCCATACGAGTCTCCGCGAGCCGACGAAACAGATCCGGGTTTTCACCATGATGAGTTCTACTGGAGCGGTTTCTACGTCGGTCCGATGGGTTTCGCAATTAATGCGGACCGTTGGGAGGAAGAAGTAGGCGGCGAGCTTCCCCAGACGTGGGAGGACCTCACTGACCCGGCGCTCGAGGGCGAGGTGATCAAGGCTTCTCCCGCGGCTTCGGGCACTGCGTACAACATCGTGGCCACGCAGTTCTTCCGATACGATGAGGAGCCCGATGCGTGGGATTATCTCGCCGAGCTCGATCAGAACGTCCCCTTCTATACCTCGAGCGGGGCTGCACCTGCTCAGCACGCAGGTACCGGTGAGGCTATCGTCGGTATTGCGTTTGCCCATGACGTGATGAAGCCGATGGACGCCGGGTTCCCGTTGGAGCTTTCCATTCCGGAAGAGGCCGGATGGGAGATCGGTGCTGTGTCGATCATCGACGGAGGCCCGAACCCCAGCGCGGCTGAGGCATTTGTAGACTGGATGCTGGGACCTGAGGCGCAGCAGCTCCACACGGACCTGAGCTTGCGCATTTCCACCCATCCTGACGTGGAGATGCCTCCTGGTGCTACGCCGCTGGCCGAGCTCGATTTGGTCGATTACGACTACGAGTGGGCCGGTGAGAACCGCGAGCGCATTGTCGAGGAGTGGAACGAGCTGTTCCAATAAGGCCTTTTACCAAGCGGTGCGGAGGTGCGTGACGGGCCAAAGAGCCCGGAGCGCGCCTCGGGCCGCTAACGTCTGCGGGGGCGACTTCTGAGCCGCCCTCGTCCATTGGGAGTGCATGAGGAGGAAGGATGTCGACAGCAACTCCTACGGTTGAGCTTCAAAGAAGGAGCGGGGTCTCGCGGCTTCTCGGCTTGATGAAAGATCCGACCGTCGTGGGCGCTATCATCGTGGTAACGGTCCCGATTATCGTCGCCGTGGTCTACCCGGTGGTGAATGTCTTCATTCAGCCCGCCCTGGAGCACTGGTCCCGGTTTTTTACGCGAACACGGTATCTCGAAGTGCTTCGCAACAGTCTCTTCATCTCTGTGCTGTCCACCATCAGTGCTACGGTCATTGGATTTGGTTTTGCCTATGCCCTGAGTCGACCGAAGTTTCCCGGGAAGACGTTTTTTCGGATTACCAGCATTCTGCCGCTGATCTCCCCGCCGTTTGTAGCTGGGTTGTCCCTGATTCTTCTGCTTGGTCGTCAAGGGATCATAACCCACGGGATTTTGGGGCTGGATATCTCAATGTACGGGTGGCACGGGTTGTGGCTTGCTCAGACGTTTGCGTTCTACCCGATCGCGGCGCTGACTCTGTCAGGGGTTCTCAAGAGCTTGAACCCTACATTGGAGTATGCGGCCCAAGACCTTGGTCAGACACGGTGGGGCATATTCAAAACTGTGACCCTGCCGATGGCCATTCCGGGCGTCGCAAGCGCGGCGCTTCTCGTATTGATGCTGGCGCTCAGCGACTTCGGGAACCCGATGGTTATCGGTGGGCCGTTCCGTGTGATGGCGACCGAGGCGTACGTCCAGGTCGTGGGAATGCAGAACCTGGGCATGGGGGCGGTTATCAGCATCGTACTCTTAGTGCCGAGCTTCCTGTTCTTCCTGATTCAGCGTTACTGGGTTAGCCGAAGACAGTATACCAGCGTGTCGGGGAAGGGCGGCCGCTTGGATCCGATGACGATATCGCCGACAGTGAAGTGGCTGTTGTTTGCATTTCTGATGCTTGTGTCGGCTTTTGTTCTGGCGATCTTCGTCGTGGTCGTCTGGGGAGCATTCGCCCGGACGTGGGGCTTCGACTGGACTCTTACCCTGGAGAATTTCGAGTTCACGTTCCTGGCTCGTATGGGGCATATCTGGAACAGTATCCAGTACTCTCTCGTCGCCGGCTTCACTACCGCCGTGTTCGCCGTGATCTCGGCTTACATATTGTTCCGAAAGCAATTCCTGGGGAGAAAGACCTTCGATTTCCTGGTGGTGCTTCCGGCGGCTTTGCCGGGGACGCTTGTCGGTATCGCGTTCATATTTGCCTTTAACCAGCCTCCCCTCGTGCTTACGGGGACGGCGGCAGTCGTGATCCTGAGTATGATCATCCGCAATGTTCCGGTAGGGTACCGGACCGCGCTGTCGGGCTTGCATCAGATCGATGTGTCCATCGAGGAGAGCGCGGCCGACGGCGGCGCAAACACACTGCAGATCCTCAAGGACATCACCATACCGCTGTTGAAGACGGCGTTTACCGTGACGCTTGTCTACACCTTCATCCGTTCGATGAACACCGTCTCAGCGGTGATCTTCCTAGTCTCGGCAGGTACCAACGTGGCGACGACATCGATCCTTGGTCTTGCCGAGCACGGCTACTGGGGTGAAGCGGCGGCGATGGCAACGATCCTGATTGCTATTACCAGCACCGTCGTTATTCTATTCCGCCTAATAGGCGGCAAGAAGCTCTTTGAGCTGTAAGGACGCGAGGAGGCAATATGTTGCAGCAAGAGACGGCACAACGAAACACCGAGGGAACCGCTGAGACGACCGGGCAGGTCCGGCTCGAAAACTTGTCGAAGCGCTTTGACGGAACGATAGCAGTCAACAATCTCAAGTTGGAGATTGGTAAGGGCACCTTCACATGTCTCCTCGGTCCGTCCGGATGCGGGAAGACCACGACTCTCCGGATGATTTCCGGTTTTGTCGAACCGACCGCAGGAGATATACTGATTTCCGGAGAATCACAAGAAGGAGTTCCTCCCCACCGCCGAAATACGTCGATCGTATTCCAGGAATACGCGTTGTTTCCGCATATGACGGTGAGGCAGAACGTCGGTTACGGCCTAAAGGTCCATCGTACTCCGAAGGATGAGCTGAGACAGCGTGTAGACCGCATTCTGGAGTTCATGGGGCTGACCGCTATGTCCGAACGGCTTCCTACTTCGCTCTCCGGCGGGCAGCAACAACGGGTCGCGCTTGCCCGGGCGCTCGTTATGGAGCCGGAAGTGCTCCTTATGGATGAGCCGCTGTCCAATCTGGACGCGAAGCTCCGTGTTCGAGTTCGCACTGAGCTGAAGGCTATTCAACGGCGGCTGGGTATCACCACCATCTACGTGACGCATGACCAGGAAGAAGCTCTGGCCATGTCCGACCGGATTGCGGTCATGGATGAAGGGATTCTTCAGCAGTACGGATCACCATGGGAGCTCTATTTCAATCCTCAGAATCGTTTCGTCGCTGACTTCATCGGCGCCAACTCTTTCGTTCGGGCTCGGATCGAGAATGTGACGGATACCACGCTGTTGTTGTCGGTGGGGAACCAGTCGATCGAGCTTCAGCGGGAAGCCGTTGCAGCTACGGTTCGGACCGCGGGAGAAGAGGCGAGCCTCAGTCTGCGTCCGGAGAGTATCGGAATCCAGCGCGCCGAGGGCGGAAATGGTACTGCCGATAGCGCACGAAGTCTTCGTGGGAAGGTCAATATGCACCAGTTCCTGGGCGCGTACATTCGGTACTGGGTTGAAGTTGAGGGGCAGGAGCTCATTGTCGACGATCACAACCCGCGACAACGGGGTATCCTCTCCGGTGACGTGGACTTGCGACTTGGACAGTCGGAAGCGCAGCTGTTCCCTGCTGAGGAATAACGAACATGCACGACATAGCGATGATTGGCCACGTGTCGAACGACATCATCGAGGATCCGCGGAGCACGCAGTACGTGCTCGGCGGGCCGGTGGTGTACTCCTCGGCTGCAGCAGCACGCTCGGGGGCGTCCGTGCTGGTGGTCACCAAGGCGGCGGATTCGGACCGCGAGCAGCTTGGAGTTATTCAGGAGAGCGGCGCGGAGCTTGTGGTGCTACCGAGCTCGGAGACTACGTCGATACACAACCGCTACGAAACGGCCGATCATGAGCGACGGACGGTACGTCTGATCTCTGCCGCTTCGCCGTTCGCCGCCGAAGAGCTCCCGGATTCGGGGGCGCGAATCTTCCATCTTGCGGGTCTTTTCTACGGCGAAATCCCCGAGACTTTGATTCCGTGGGCTGCAAGCCGGGGCCACGTTGCCCTCGATGCACAAGGTGTCGTTCGGAAGAGAGCTGACGGCGGAATGCTCGCATCGAGTGACTGGGAAGCCAAGGCTGACTACCTGCCCTACATTCGCCATTTCAAGACGGACGCGGCGGAAGCGGAGATGCTCACCGGACTATCTGATCGGGAGGCTGCCGCAGCGCGGCTCTTGGAGCTCGGAGCCGGTGAGGTTATGGTAACCCACCACAGCGAAGTCTTGCTGGTGGCACCGGACGGAACGTACCGCGCCCCGCTCACCCCGCGAAATCTCTCCGGCAGGACCGGCAGGGGCGATACCTGTTTCGCCGCGTATCTGGCTTGGCAGCTCTCCCACGATCGGGAGGAGGCGCTCCGGTATGCGGCCGCGCTGGTAAGTATCAAGATGGAGTCTCCGGGAGTGTTCCGCGGCTCGCCTGAGGACGTCTTCCGCCGCCTCGCGTAGACGGTGAACCGTGAGGCACAGATTGTTGGTGGGTGAGGCGGCGCGTCCGCGGCCGGGACGAAAGGCCGCCGCAGCGCATATACGCCGGCGGACCAGGTGTCCGTAGACAAACCGCACCGAGGACGCTCGAACTATGTACCGATTATGTGCCATGGACGTCGACGGGACGCTGGTCGACGCGCGACAGCAAGTGCCCCGGGTGAATGCGGAAGCGATCGAGCGGGCGGAGGCGGCCGGCATACGCTGCTCGCTTGCCACCGGGCGGATGTGGCGCTCGGCTGCACCCTTTATCCGAGAGCTCTCCCTGACCGGGCCGGCGATCCTCTACAACGGCTGTAAGATCGTCGATCCGACTGGGAAGGTGCTCTATGATGAGCGGCTGGATCCCGGTGCGGCTCGTGCCGCCCTGAAACTTGCCGCCGGTGCCGGCTTCACCGCGTTTATGTATCGTGACAACCAGGTGCTCGTAGAGACGGTGGACGACCGGGTTATCCATCTGTCCGAGAAGGACGGAGTGCCGTGCACGCCGGTCGGGCCGCCGGCAGGACAGTTACACGAACCTCCGACCAAGCTCTTACTCATTGGTCCGGTGGAAGAGGCGGAGTCGGTACGCTCGGAGATCGAGGAGGTCACCGGGGGCGCTGCAAGCGTGATCCGCTCGGAACCGGACTACGTCGAGATTCTTCCGGCGGGCGTGCACAAGGGGAGCGCGCTTGCGCGCTTGTGTGAAATCCTAGAGATCGAGCCTGCAGAAGTAGCGGCGATCGGTGACAATCTGAATGATGTAGAGATGATCAGGGCCGCCGGCTTAGGTGCCGCCTCTGCCAACGCGCATGGTGACGTGATTCACTCCGCCCAAGTCGTGACGCAGGCTACGAACGAGGACGGGGCGGTTGCGGAGCTTATCGAGCTGCTTCTTTCACGTAACCGTGTCCATTCTTCCGGAGAGCGAATTGGGCGTCCTGCGGAATCGAACCCACCGACGGTCTGACCGCGGTGTAGTTCGGGGCGGGCGGAGGCAGTCCGCAGTGGGCGGCGGGGGCTAGGAGCTAACAACGATCCTCGCCTCACGCTCTGTTGACTATCGGAAGGCGGGTAGTTTACATTCTGCACCGACAGGTAGCGTCTTTGGTAGGCGAGGCTCCTGTACGGATATACGCCGCTGCCCTGAAACGTCGAGAGACGCCAAAGGGTTGAACATGCAGGCTCGGATTAAGGGCCTGTATAACGCGGCTCTGGGCCCTTGCAAGAGGGAGCGTATTCGGAGGCACATCGCGCTTCCGGGGTGCGCACGCATTGCGGGGCCGGGGTAAGCTGTGCAGTGCCGAAGCTTGAGACGGGGAAGACTGCTTTCGGGTGGCCAAGGAGTACGCTGAGGACACCGAGCTCGGTGTACGGGACAACCTTGGAGCCGCCGGGATCACCACGGTGATTCGCAAGAGGAGCCTTCCCCGGGAGCGGCCCGCGGTGAAGGCTATTTTTTGCCCACCTGCGACGCCCCCGTCGCCCCGGAGGGGCAAAGGAGGTACGTATGGACCCTGACTCGTCGTCGAAACACATTGTACGACAGCTGTCGATAGGTACCCTCGGAGCTTCGCGGGGCGGAACCGCCGGATGGTGACGGCGTCCTGCGGGAAGCGAGGCGCCTGCGCGCTTACGCGCGGCCTTCCTCGTCTTCCGTGAACCTTCCGCAAACACACTCTGGTCGGCCACTCCGAATCCAGCCGCCGGGACCCGGGAAGCGCCGGGGGTAATCGCCGCAAACCGGTCGAGGGTTACGGCCGGTTCCGGCCCGCGCCGGTGTTTCCGCCGCGGTACCGGGCGCGCTCCCGATCGGCGGGAGGAAAGGAGTGGAATATGACGACAGAAGTACGGTTCCCCGACTTCGTAGAGGACATCATCGAGCGCAAAGACTACGAGACACTCAAGCGGACGCTTTCGAACATGCAGCCGGGCGAGATCGTCGAGTGTCTCGAAGAGCTGGAACCCGAGCATCGAGCGTTTGTGTTCCGGTTCCTTCCCAAAGGAAAGGCGGTGGACGTATTCGACATGCTGGAGGCGCCGATGCAGGGCGACCTCGTCGAAGCGTTTACCGACACTCAAGCGGTAGAGTTCCTGGCGACGCTCGAGCCGGATGACCGGGTTCACTTGCTGGATGAGCTCCCGGCTCGCGTGGCCAAGAAGTTGCTCGAGCGCCTTCCCAAAGAGAAGCGCGAGGTTACCAACACACTCCTCGGTTACGAAGACGGCACGGTCGGCCGAATCATGAGCCCGATGTTCGTCGACGTGAAGCGAGAAATGACCGCGCGCCAAGCGCTTGAGCGGATACGCGGTCGCAAGAACGGCCACGACTGGCATATCACCACCGTCTACGTGACCGACAATGCCCGGAGGTTCGAAGGGGCGGTGCGGTTGAGCGATATCGTCACCGCGGACCCGGAGGCGCGAGTCGGCAATCTCCTGAGCGGGGAGCAGGTTTTCGTACGGACAGTCGATGAAGAAGAGCGCGCGGCACGGATGCTCCAGGACTACGATGTGACCGAGATCCCGGTGCTCGACCGGGAAGATCGCCTGGTGGGCGTGCTGACCGCGGACGACGCGATCGACGTCCTCGAGCAGGAGGCTACGAGCGACATGTACGACAAGGCGGGCTTGATCGCCGTGCAGTCTCTGGAGAGCGACCGGAGTTACTCGCTGGTCAACGGCTCCATCTGGCACGTCCTGGGCGTTCGGGTCCCCTTTCTCCTGGTGACGTTGGTGGGCGGAATGCTTGCCGGCGCGGTGATCGACGCGTGGGAGGCAACCCTGGAAGCGGTCATCGCGACGGCGATCTTTATCCCCGTGATTATGGATATGGGCGGAAACGTAGGGACGCAGTCCTCCACCATTTTCACGCGCGCGTTCGTCTTGGGACAGATCTCTCCACGCCGCTTCGTGAAAGCGTGGGGGCGTGAGACCGGTAACGGCCTCGCGATGGGCGTTCTCTTGGGAGTCCTCGGCGGAGCCATCGCCACCGTGTGGCAAGGCATACCGGAGCTCGGGATTGCGATAGGGCTGTCGATGGCGTTGACGATTACGATCGCGGCTTCGTTCGGGTTCCTCATTCCGTTCGGTTTGGTCAAGCTTGGCTTCGATCAAGCCGCCGGGGCCGACCCGTTCCTGACGACGGTCAAGGATATCACCGGGCTGGCCATCTACTTCACGATGGTAAGCATATTCGTCCCGATGGTGACGTAGTCCGGGGCGAGGCGGCCGGCAACGGCGTGACCGCCGCAGGCGTTTTCGTCGCCCGCGGCGGCCCCAGTACGAGCGGCGAGGCATGGACCCGGGCCTCCGGGTGGTGTTCCTCGAGGTACTCGTTTGTGCGCTCGACGACGGCGTCGGCCGATTCGTGGCGGTCGAGGTTCACCATCGTGAACGCGTACTCGTCCTGCTGGGACTCCGGATCGAGCGGGAGATAGAAGCGGGGCCCGTCGCCTCCGATGAACGATCCCCGGCTCTCAACGTCGGTTCCGCGAAGCTCCCGGTCGAAGAAGGACTCAAGCGATGCGGCGAGCTGGTCGGTACGCTTGCGCGAGGTGCCGCGTATACGGGGAAGACCGGAGCGCGCCTCCTGATGCTGGGAGCCGGGTGCCCGCGATTGGCGGGCGCGGAGCGGGAGGTTGAAAGCTGCGAAGGGTGGGTTTCGCTCCGCGATACTCGTAACAAAACTGAATTGAGCTTGTTGACTATCGCCAATCATTGCGATAACTTTGTTTCATGGCCGATGCCCGTCGGGTAATAAAACAGAGCCTGACGAAAATCAGGGGAGGACTAACAATGAGAGCAACTATGTTTCCGTTGCGTTATGTGCTTGGGATATCACTTATTTTGGTATTCATCTTTGCCGGCTGCGAAGGGCTTCTCGGGCCTGAGGAGGATCCGGACGACGATGTCGACGACGTCGACGACGTGCTCGAGGTCGATGAGGTGGAGTCCGTGGAACTCGAGCGGAGCGCCACTACTGGCGATTTCGGTGAACTCGACGAGGATACCAGGCTCGTGGAGGACCTCGTCGACTTCATGGAGGTCATGCAGGCGCTGGATGAATCCGACGACAATGGAAGCACGGAGAGCATCTCCGCAGCGCTCCGCATGGATAGCCAGGACGGCGATGACGAGTTCGAAGAGTGGTTCGACGAGTTCGACGAGACGGAAACGGAGACCGAGACCGGCTATGAGTACAGCTTGGTAGCTGAGGGCGATGATACCGTGGACCTAACGGCGCCGGAGGAATCCAATCTCGATTCGGGCAAGGTGGAGTTTTTCGTGAGCGCGGACGTCGATTTCGAGACTCAAGTCCAGGGTGAGCTCCAGGAGCCGGGCGACACCCAAGAGATAAGCGGAAGCGCGAGCGCCGAGCTCGAGGGATCGGTCGAGGTTAAGGAACCGATCGAGGACACTGATGGTGACGTGCATCTTGATGGCTTTGTTGGCGCGGCTACCAACTTCAACGGTGCAATGAGCTTCATACAGGAGTTCGACGAGGACAGGGGCCCGGTGTTCGTGTCCGCCGATGTCGCGTACGATATCTCCAACGAGTGGAGCATGGCATTGACGCTTGAGGTACCCGACCCCGAGGGAGACGAGGGAGATCTTGTCGGTGGCAACTTCATCCTCACCGCTTCCTACGAGGAGGGGCTTGTTGTGAGCGCGGACAGCCAGGAAGAGCTCCAGGAGGAGATCGAGAGCGAGCTGGACAACGGCGAGTTCGAGATCGTCTTCGAAATATATGACGCTGACGGGAATCTTGAGCACAGCGACGAAATCGAGACTGAGGATCTCGACGCGCTTTTCGAGGGCGAGACGGCGAGTCAGGCCCTCTCCGCGCAGATGACCGAGAGCATGGCCCAAACCGACTAAGAGCGTGAGCGCGGGCATGCGCTCATTCGCCTTGAGTCTTATGCACAGGGCGCCGCTACCGCTGGTTTCGGCGCCCTGTGTCGTTTCCGACCGACGCGCTGGACCAGCGGGAACCTCCGTGGGATAATCCAGGCGCCTGGCAGGCACCTTTCGGTTCCGGGATCCGCTGAAACAGAGGAGGGGGCGTGAGACGACTCGAAGCTATAGCCGCGGCCATCATCATCGTGGGCTTTCTTCTGCCGTGGATCCAGTTTGGGGGGCTGATATCGCTTCGCGGATATGAGATCCCTGCGCGGGCCGGGCAGCTCATGCGGATCATCCACGGCTTCGAGCGTGCGGCGGAGCTCCCGTCGGGGGAGTGGTTCCGGCTGCTCTTTCTCATTCCGGTTTCTGCTCTGGTTACGATCGGGATTCACTTCTCCGGACGATCTACGGATGCGGTAGCGCTCTTCAGCGGGATACTCGTCGTCGGCGCAGCGATAGTGTTCGCTGCGCTCAGCGAGAGCGATGCGCTCGACTACGCCGGGCCGGGCGTGTGGGTGACTGTAGCAGGCGGAGCGGTGCTCCTCCTGTGCGGGGTGGAGAGCGCTCTGGGCGGCCCGCTCAGTAAGCGGGCCGTGGGCGGCGTCCACCGTGCTCAGGCGCACGGGCACGATGACGGAGAGCCGGAAGCAGAAGCGCCACCGCGACCGGATTGAGCCGCACCGGCGCCGGCCGCGCTCCCCGGTGCGCTCCGAAGCGTGAAGGACGGGAGGGGCGCGCGCCGGGGCGTCCGGCTTTCGGCGTATGCCGCGAGCGCCGGTAGTCCGGCTACGCAGCGGCTCTGAGCCGGGGGGCGCTTGGGGTCGGACGGCCCGGCGCTGCGGTCCCGGCGCGCGCCGCGGTGCGCGAGGGCGGCATCGGAGCTGCGGTTGCGGGGCGAGCCCGGCCGAGGGGGGGCGGCGCCCGGCGGGACGGAACCCCCGGACGGCCTGACCCCGGGGCAAGCCGCGGGGGCGCTGGCGGCTCCGCGGAGCGTGTGAGGGGCGGGAGAGCCGCGGAGGTGCGGCTTGGACCGGGGGCACGCCCAAATTCGGAGAGAAAGGTTGGGGACGATCGGGGGCGACCAACAACAATCGTCGCCTCACGCCCTTTACCGGAGTGGGCATCGGGCGTATAGTCGTCGGTATGGACATCAAATCGGAACGAGACGCGGCAACGGAGATTGCCGGAAGCGACACGAACCAGTATCTCACCTTCACGATGGAAGGAGAGACGTACGCGGTGGACGTGCACCACGTAAAGGAAGTTCTGGAGTACACGGAGATTGCCAAGGTACCGCGCACGAAAGAGTACATGCGCGGGGTGATCAATCTTCGCGGCAGCGTGGTGCCGGTGGTGGACCTCCGGACGAAGTTCGGCATGGGTCAAACCGAGAAGACTACCAGCACTTCGATCGTCGTGATGGACCTGGAGCTGCAAGGAGAAACCGTAGTGCTCGGCGCGCTCGTCGACTCGGTGGAGGAAGTGATCGGGATCGAAGACGAGCAGATCGAGCCGCCACCATCCATTGGGACGACGGTGGATAGCGCGTTCATCCGAGGTATTGGGAAGCAGGAGGATCGGTTTATCATCGTTCTGGATATCGAGCGGGTTTTCCAGACGGAGGAGCTACAGGCGGTGACCGACGCCTCCTGAGAGGTGTTTCCCGGCGCTCCCTGAGAGCTCGGCGATACGGACGCCTTGAAGCACGCTGAGCAGCGTTGAGGGGGTACGCGTATGTACTGTACGGCGATTACCACTGCCCCTCCCGACGAAGCACCCCGGCTTGCCGCGTGCATCGTGGAAGCGCGGCTGGCGGCGTGCGTCCAGGTAATCCCTGGAGTTTCGAGCTACTTCTGGTGGCAAGGAGGGGCGCAAAACGAGTCCGAGAGCGTCCTGCTCTGTAAGACGACGGACGCGGCGCGGGAGGAACTGACGGCGCTGATTCAGCGCGAGCACTCCTACGACGTTCCGGAGCTGGTGTTTCTCCCGATCGACGGGGGGCTGGAGTCCTACCTTTCGTGGATCGGTGAGGAAGTGCAGGCTGAGGAGGCGTAGGTCGAAAGGGGCCGGCACGGCGGCGGGCACCGCGCCGCGTAGCCGGGCGGCACCGCGCGCTCCTCGCGTCGTTGGAGGTGCACGGGGGCGGCCATCGCCTGGGGCCGCGATCGCCCGGGGCGGCCGCCTGCACGGGCCGGCGGGGCCAGGGCCCTCACGCTCGGGCGGCTACGCGAGGGACAAGGGCGTGGTTCCCAGAAGCGCGGCGGCTCCTGAGCTCAGCCAATTGACCGCGTCGTTCGTAATCCAGCGAAAGCCTCCCAAGAGTATGCGGGGACGGCCGTTCGCGTCCCGGGAGTGCTCGCTTATCCCATCGCGTTCATCGCGGTATTTCGCCTGCACGGTGGCCCCAAGCAGGCTGTCGACGAGATTGCCTGTGAATCCTGCGACGGCGATGAGCAGAAAGACCTGGAACACGGAGAATGCCTGCCCGAGGGCGGCGTGGGAGTGGAAGAACGCGGCGGTGGCAGCTACTGCGAGCACGCCCGCGCCGACGGCGCCGCCTCCGAGCCCGAGCGTAGTGACGCCGCCCGAGAGGCCGGGAGCCACCGGGCGGAGGCTCACGATGGAGACCGGCGCCCGTCGGCTGCGAATTCCGACCTCGCCGGCCCAGGTGTCCGCGTTCGCCGCGGCGAGCGCGGATCCGAGAGCAACCAGTGCCGTAGAGGCTCCGGTGAGCCCATAGGCCACGGCGGCTATGGCCGCCCACGATCCGTTTGCAAGCACCTGAACCGCGTCGCGTCGCGAGCCCTTCGCCTGGGATACGGGCGAGGAGCGGGGAACGGGGGCGGAAGCGGATGGGGGAGCCGGTGGGGCGAACGCGCTCCTCTCACCGCTTGCGTCCCGGGAGGGTAGCACCCGGTCTAAGGCCGAGGAGCCGGCGACGAAGAGCATGAGGCAGAGCCAGAATAGTGGGCCTGCGCCAACGTAGATGGCGGTGCCGACGGCGAGGCCGGCGCCGGCGCCGCCGGCGGTGACGGCGCCGGCTTTCCACGCGCCGAAGCCGGCGAGGAGGTTAAGGGCGATTCCGAAAAGCCAGCTCATTGCGGGGTTAACCTACAGGAAGGTTGCCGCGTAGAAAAGGGTGGTGAGGATCGGGACGCTCAGGTTGTCCACACCACCGGGGGTGAAAAACTCCACGGCCGTGGCAAACGCCCCGGTGCCGAATGCTGCTACCGCCGCCCAACCCGCCGGCAAGGCTTGCCCGGCGGCCTCGCCGCCGGCGGCAAACAGGGAGCTGTCGGCCGGATTCCAGCCGCTCACGCCCGCCGTCACTCCGCCCTCGTTGAAGAGCACGAGCGTAAAGATATACGCTACCGCCGTCGACGCCGCAAACATCGCGAGAGTTCCGCCTACCGTACGGACTCTGCCTCCGAGCTCCACGCGTGGCCCTCCGATCGACCTCCCGATGAGCGCAGCGAGCCCGTCGCCCCACCCCATCGTGAACACCCCGATCGCTCCCACTGCGATCGGAATGTGTCCGCCGAAGCAGAGTACCACCAGGACGATGAGCGACATCGGATAGTACACCGTCCCGGGACCGCTGCCGGTGGTTTCCATTGCGGGGAGCAGTTGGCCGCGGTAGCTCGCAAAGTTGACGATGACGAAGACGACCGGACCGACGAGCGCCGGTGCCATCGAATCGTGGAAATACCAGGCGATAAGCCACCAATGGGAGACGGCAATGTGGATAGCTTTCCGGGTGGTGTGCGCGGGGACGCGAGCTCTGCGCAACAGTTCACCAAGGAGGAGCGCGAGGAGGATCAATCCGAATGAGGCGATAATACCGACTACGTCTTGCACGCGAGCGGCTATCTTCCACCGGAGCCGCCACAGTGTCAAGAACGCGTGCGAGCGGAGCGTTGCCGGTGGGGCGGGGCGCTACCGGCGTGGCGCAGCGCTGCCGGCGCGGCCCGGCGCTACCGGCATGGCCGGGCGTTACCAGCTGGGCGGAGCGTTGCCGGCACCGCTGAGCGTTACCGCCGCGGCTGGGCGTTGCCGCCGGGGCCCGGCGTTACCGGCCTGGCTGGGCGTTACGGGCCCGGCTGGGGGCTACCGTCGCGGCCCCTGACCGTCGCCGAGCGCCCGCGGGCGCGAATCGCAAACGGTACGGTGCGCAGCATACGGAGTGTCGCGCCCGCCCGCGCGAACTGCACACTCGCGTGGGCGGCGGCAACGTACTACAATCGAAATATGGCTGGTGAGTATGCCGAGTCGATGGTCGACGTTTGGGGCTATATCATCAGCGAAGTCGACTTCGATCTGATTGCTCCTGTCTTTCGCCCTCTGTTGCTGGAATGCCGGAGCGCGTTGGCGGATGCAATCGGGGACGATCTATACACGCTCTATCTTTTCGGAAGCATTCCCGCCGGAAGGGCGGTTGTCGGGAAGTCGGACATCAATCTTCTCGCCCTTCTCCAGTGGAGCGCCGAGCCGGAGGTGGAGAAGCGGATCGAGGAGACCAGGAAGCAGCTGGCCGAGCGATACCGGAAGGTTGTCCGCGACGTGATGCTCCTGCAGACGACCATGGATGAAGCCTTCAACGGACATCGCGAGCTCGCATGGAAAGTGTTCATCAAACACCTCTGTCTCTTGCTTGCGGGCGACGACGTGAGCGCCGAGCTCCCCGCCTATCGGCCTACCCCTGAAGTCGCCGCGGCGTTGGACGGCGATGCGCCGGACGTCCTGGAGCGCTTGTGGCGCGAGCTGAAAAGCACCCACGCGGAGGATGTTCGCAGCCGCCTGGGAGGGCAGATCGCGCGGAAGATCCTCTACACGGCGATGAGCGCTATCACCGCGGAGACGGGGATCTGGGTCACTTCGCGCACTGCCCTGGCCACCCAAATCTGCCGGCACTATCCGACGCGCTCCGGTGACGTCCATCTGTTGCTGGAAGTGGCCGAAGAGAAAGAGCTGGCCCTGGTAGGCGAGCTGAGGCACCTGCGAAAGCTCATCGATTGGGCGATTTCGGAGGCTCGTCGAGTGCTACACCACCACCGTCAGTTCTGACCTGGTCCGAGGGCGGACGTTACGGTTCCGGACTCAGCGTTGCCGGCGGGGCTCCAGTGTTACCGCTACGGGCCCCGCGTTGCCGACCGGGCGCGGCGATGGCGTACCGGGTTGCGCGTTCGCGCTCGGAGCCGAGCGTTGCCGCCCAGGCTCGGCGTTAGCGGCCGGGCTCAGCGCTACCGGAGCGGCTAAGCGTTGCCGGCGGGGGCTCAGCGTTGCCGCCGCGGCCGAGCGTTACCGGCGGGCCACCGCGTTGCTGCTTGGGCCGGCGTCAGCGGCCGGCGCCTCGCCGGGCCCGGAGGGCACCCCTTCAGTTGCGTCTCGCCTTGCCATTGCCGGGCCGCGGGGCGGGAAACCCAGGTGGGCTGCTATTCTGGATCACACCCGCTGAGTGTGATACGTTCGGAGCGGCACCCGGGCCCAGCGTTGCCGGCGGGGCCGAGTGTTGCCGCCGGCCCCAGCGTTACCGGCGCCGGCAAGGCGTTGCCGCCGCGGCCAGGCGCTACCGGCGGGGCCGAGCGTTACCGGTGGGCCCAGCGTTACCGGCGGGGGCTAAGCGTTGCCGCCGCGGCCCAGCGCTACCGGCGCGGCCGAGCGCTACCGGCGCGGCCGAGCGTTACCGGCGCCGGCAAGGTGCTACCGCCGCGGCCGAGTGTTGCCGCCGGCCCCAGCGTTACCGGCGCCGGCAAGGCGTTGCCGCCGCGGCCAGGCGCTACC
>PWGF01000071.1 GCA_003554375.1 Spirochaetaceae bacterium | reverse complement strand
GGACAGGTTGTCGCCGTAGTCTTCCGAAACCTCGACCGCAGAACCGAGCTCGACGTAGCCGGTCGAGAGCGGCAGGTGCAATCTCCCGAAAATGCGATTCTGCACCCCGGCAACAACGTCACCTCCCGAGAGCGGAAAGACGGCCGGGAGTTTCTTGTCGCCGAGTCGGATGGCGAAGTTATTGTCGAGGATACCACGGTTCACGTCGTGCTAATGCACCGGGTAACCGGCGACGTAGGACTCCAGAGCGGCAACATTCAGTTTCAGGGGATGGTCCAAGTAGACGGCTCCGTCACAAAAGGGTACTACGTGATGGCCGGTGGTGACCTTCTGGTGAAAAAGACTGTTGAAGCGGCCCTCGTCAGCTCCGACGCCGAGCTGCGGATAGACGAGGGCTTCAAAGGCGGGGGCAAAGGGGTGGCACGGACCAAGGGCTCCTTCGCCGCCCGGTTCGCCGAACATGGCACCATCCTAGCGGTCGGCGACGTATACGTGGAGTACTCCATGCTCCATTGCCGAGTCAAGTGCAACGGCAAATTGCAGACCGGAAGCGAAGACAGCCGTATTGTAGGGGGGACGATTAAGGCCAAGTTTGGCGGCGAAATGACAGAGCTCGGAAATCATCGCGAGACCAAGACATACGTGAGTTTCGGACAGGACTATCTCATCGAGGACCAGATCGAGAAGCTACAACGCCGCATCGATCGCTTGAAAGAGCAGATCGCGGTGGCCGCCCGGAAGGCAGACGAGGCCCGGCAACTGGGCAATGACGATGCCGAGCCCCACAACCGGCAGGCGGCGACTCTGCGAAAGAAACTCCGATCATTCGAGCTCAAGGTCTTCACACTGAGGGAGCGGTTCGAGCAACACTTTGATTCCGAGGTGCGTGTTGCCGGAACGATACATCCCGGAGTAATCTTTGAGAGCCACGGTAGGACGTATGAGGTCTCTCGGCCGCTCCATCGTGCCTCCGTCTATTTCGACCTGGAAAGCGCCTCGATCAAGGTAGTGGAAGGCACCAACGGCCAACCACCTTGAACCAAACGATAGGGAGAGGACTCACATGCACCAATACCTTCAATTCCCCACCTGGATTCAGGCAGAGATTATTCCCGGTTTGCCGTTTCGCTGGTACGGACTGATGTACCTGCTGGCGTTCGGTACCGCGTATATACTGTTTCGGATCCAGCTGCGCAAGAAGAAGCTCTCTTTCGATATTGACGATGTCAACACCTTTTTCTTCTGGGCAATCGTAGGCCTGCTTTTAGGAGCAAGGGTGCTCTACGCCTTCGTCTACGAGCCCACTGGCCGTTATCTCAGTTCGCCTTGGCTCGTCTTCTGGCCTTTTGACGAAAGCTGGAACTTCGTCGGCCTGGCCGGTATGAGCTATCACGGTGGTCTCATCGGAGCTATTGTCGCCGGGATCATCTACCTGCGTGTCAAAGGTTACTCCTGCCTGCAGTGGGGAGACCTTCTGACAGTAAGCGTGCCGCTCGCATACACGTGGGGCAGGTTGGGGAACTTCATCAACGCCGAGCTCTACGGACGCGTCACCACCGCCCCTTTCGGGATGATCTTCCCGAACGCCGCCCGCTTCCCCGCAAACGAGCGTTGGGTGGTGGAGACGGCTGAGGAGGTCGGCATACCGGTGGTTGACGCGGATCAGATGGTGAACCTGCCCCGTCATCCTTCCCAACTCTACGAGGCCTTCCTTGAAGGCATCCTTCTCTGGATTGTGCTCTGGTTCATCGTGGACCCGAGGAAGCGGCTTCAAGGAGCGATGATCGGATGGTACGTCATCGGCTACGGAATAGCACGTTTCATCGCGGAATATTTCCGGGAGCCGGATCCTCAACTTGGCTTCGTACTGGACCTATCGGCAACGGAAAGCGCGCCGCACCTTTTGGCAACGCCATGGAGTTTCACGATGGGCCATGTATTCTCCTCAGTGATGATCCTAGGAGGCTTGCTATATCTCCTTATTCTCCGATGGTGGGCCGCAGGCCAACCGAAAGTATCCACATTCGCGACCGACACCGGCCCCAAACGCGGGGGCGGCAAGAAGAAGAGGGCGAAACGGTAAGTCGGAAGCAGGCAGAGCGTCCGTTCCCGGCCCCGAGACGCAGCGCTCGGCCTGCCCGGTATCTGACTGCCGGGCGGCCGGGCCGAAAGAACCCCGCTGCCACCTCGGCCGCCCGTAGCCACTCAGCTGCTCCTACGACGACGCACCCCTTCGCCACCAGCCAAGCCTACCAGGAGAACTGCGGACGCGCCGACGAACCAGTCACCGAAACGGGTGTACGGAGTGGTAGGCTGCTTCTCCTCGATAGCCAAATCTACGACGCCAAAAGCTTCTTGATAGTACGGAAGGGTCTGAATCGGCCGGCCGTACGGATCCACGTATGAGGTGAGACCACTGGCCGTAGAACGGAGAAGCGGGCGCCGGTTCTCTACTGCGCGGAACATTCCCCCGGCGTAGTGCTGCTTAGCCTGCACTTCCGTGAGTGACCAGTAGTCGTTGGTAATGTTGAGAATCACTTCCGCGCCCGCCGTCACAAACTTGCGCGTCTCGTTCGGAAAGACATCCTCGAAACAGATCGGAGTGGCAAACGTGAACCGCGGATGCTCGAAGACGGTCCGCTCGTCTCCTTCCTCCCAGAAATGCACGTCGAAATCTTGAAGCAGCGCGTATATCCCGGGGAAGATATCCTGGTACGGGAAGTGCTCGGTGAAGGGAACAAGGCGAATCTTATGGTACGTCTCGACGCGCTCTCCTCGATCAGAGAAGAATACTGCTGCGTTGAAGTTGTGACGTTCGATCTCTTCGCCCTCCTCGTCCCGGATAATCTCGTAGTCGTCGTTGCCGGTAAGCAGCCACGTTCCGATATCGCTCTGGTACTCGAGGAGTTCGTTCACAAGCCGGTGATACATCATGATCGAGTCATCTTCACTCCAGCGCCGGATATTCGGCACGAAGGCAGTCTCCGACCATGCAACCGCATCCGGCTCGTACGCTAAGCTTCGGTTCGTCAAATCGCGCAGTGTCCGGTATGTCCTGCGATACTCCGCCTTCCGAGGATCCGAATTCTGCTGAATCAACGCCACCCGTGCGTACCGGACACCGTCGGCGTCGCCGGCATTGCCGGCCGGCACAGACTCTCCTTCGGCTCCGCTGTGCCAGGCGACCTCCTCCGGATCCGTGCCCAACGGCAACTCTTCACCAAAGGCTCCCGCAACGATCGGCGCACCTTGTGCATCGACTTCCAATACGCCGGAACTGTCTCCCAACTGGTCGGCGTCGCGTTCCTCCACGAGCTCCTCGGTATCATCCACCTGCTTCAGGCCGCCGGCAGCTATCGATCGACCTGCAGGGTCGCCGGCGCGGACGGTGACCGCCCATCCCACAAGCGTTATCACCAACACGGTAGCGACCGCACCAAAAGGCACCCGCGACGCCCTTCTCCACGACTGCCCTGAGAGACGGGCCCATATGCCTTCGGCAAGACCGGAGTTCACCAGCACCACAAGGAACGTTACCGCCCACACTCCGGCGATCGCCGAGACTTGAATCAGAGCGGTCTGTCCATATTGGGAATGTCCCAGAAGCGTCCAGGGATACCCGAGAAAGCCCGAGGAGCGAGCGAGCTCGAACATCGTCCATGCGGCGGGGAGAACCAAGAAGGCCCCGCGGCGAACGAATTTCAGAGCCCCGACGGCCACCGGGGTGAAGATGAGGTAGTAGACAAAGAAGAGTATGGTGGCGAACTGTAGCGAAAGCAGGTTGAAAGTACCCAACCAGAAATTGCTCACCAAGGTAAGCGCCGTTCCGAAAAAGACGCCGTAGAAGACGGCTCGGCCAAACCGGTTGATCCGAAACGCTACCAAGAGAGGAACGAGACCGAACCAAGCAAAGACGGGAATCCCTTCCAACACTGCGAAGGAAGGGAAGGAAAGAGTCACCAATGCGGCAGCTCCAACGGCGAGTACCATACTCCACGGCGCCAACCGTCGCGTAGCGTTGACGCCTTTTGCCAACGCGGAATCAGCTCCTGTCGCTCGGGCCGTCGCCATGTCCGCATGACGGTCTTCGGTATCAGCTGCCG
>PWGF01000260.1 GCA_003554375.1 Spirochaetaceae bacterium | reverse complement strand
TGCGGCGGGGCGCGGCAATGAGGACGTAAGCGACCTCGAGGTGAGCAAGCATCCCGGAGACATGGCCGGCTCCCACAACAGCGACAATTCGGGAACCGTCCGCCTGCCAAATCCGCGTTGCCAGATACCGGTCACGCTCGTCGATGAGCACCTCCTTGGCTCTCGGCAAATAGGCCGAAAGCTCTTGCAGCATATTGTCCAGCGAGGTGCCCTGTTTCATCTCCTCTATGTCCTCGTCGCTCAACTTCTCTCGCGAGAATATCGACCCCAGAAGAGCGGCAAGCATCTTGTTCTTGCCCCAGAACCCACTTTTGGCCCAAGCGCGCCGGAGCGTGGTTTGGACTTCCCGATCGCAGAGGCTCACAGGCACACCGGCCCGCTCGGCAGCGCGTACCGCCTCGATCATCTCCTCTCCGGGGCGCACACCGAGCTGCTGTCCTACTCGCCTCTGGAAACTGGCCAGCACCAGGTTTCCCAGCAGAAGAAACCCCTTTTTGCGCCGAAGAACCTCGTAGATATCGAGGTTCTTCCATCCCGAGGAGCCGGTGACACTCTCGTAGCGACCGCGGTCGATCTCCACGCAAACCCGGTCCGGCGTCTCTTCAGCGATTACACGCTCCACTTCCTCGACACTCGACCGAGAGACATGGGCGGTACCCACCACGATGATCTCACGGTCGCCGTAGCAGAGCCGTGTAACTGTCTCCCTGCTATTCCGGGCATGCGCCGCACTCTGTTGCCCCGGCTCCACGGCATGAGCACCACCAACCGCGGCAACGCCGCTACCCGTCTCATTCGAAACTTGTTGATCCTGGTTCTCCGCTTTCTTCATTGTCGCTCCTCAGACAGCGCGCCGGCTCTCTTCATCCCCGGCGGCCCCGGTTCAATGGCCGCACTCAAGCTGGAATCCGTCGCTCCCCGAAACCTCAATCCTCTCATTCTGTGTAGACCGCTATGGTCCCCCAGCCTACCGCCCCTCCAGCCCGCTGCTTCTATAAGATCGGCTCCGGCGACGGACCGAGGGCTACTCCTTGCCCATAGCGGCAAGAAAACGCTTCCTCAAACTCAGCTCTCCGGGGAAAAGCTCTCGCGGGATGCTCCCTCCGCCCATGTGAACGTGCCCGCCGCCGCTGCCTACATTCCTTAGGGCACGACGGATAATCACATCAGCTGGACGAGCTCCATCTTCGCTTCGCACCGACATACGGTATTCCTCCCGGTCAGGTTGGAGGACGACCACGAAATGGATTTCCCGAATACCCAAGAAGAAATCCGCGATAAGAGCCATGACCTCTGCAGTGCACTCCTTCTGAAGCGGCACAAAGACGAAATCATCCGCAACTTCACAGGAGTTGATAGCGTCCCGGAACGTGGACAAGTCGTTCAATCCAAGACTGTTCTTTAGCAGCCTGCTGCCCGTCTCCCAATCTCCCTGAAAGAAGAGACTGGAAAACGCCTCCAAATCTACCGGAGCAACCCCCCGGGTCATGAACGCTGTATCCATCATGAGCCCGATCAGAAGCATCGTTGATACGTTCCTCCGTACCGGGGCGTCAGCTTCTTTGATGTACTCGAATATAATCGTGCTACATGAGCCGTAGTCCGGCCGAATGTCATGGTCCGGACCCTGAGGCTTCTCCGGCGGAGTATGGTGGTCGATAACTCCGACGACTTCGCCCGCCGCACTCCCCCTGCTGACATTACCGGCAAATCCGTCCACCAGAACCAGCTGCGTCCCCTCAGTCATCCCGAGATCGCGCCGGTTCCGGATCGGCACCTCGAACAGTTTGATGGCATCCCGAAGGCTGTCACTCTGAATAGTGCCTCCGTAGCAGATATCGCTCTCCACCCCGCGCAATCCCAAAAGGAAAGAAAGCCCGAACGCCGAAGCAACAGCATCGTGGTCAGGAAAATCGTGTGCTTGAATAGCAATAGGACGGTTCCTGTCGAGATAGGAGAGCAGCTCATCAACGCCCTTCATTCTTCGCTCCTCAGCGGCCCGTCAGTGAGGTACCACGTGCTCAATTCGGTCTCAACCATTCCCGGCTTTCCTTCCTCAGCGGCAAGTCGAAAGAGGGCACGAGCAGTATTACGCCGATTATTCATGAGCGTCCAGACCCCGGCGTGAAACGCAGCGCGTGCTCGCAACGCCCCCTTAGGCTCTTGCTCGACCGTTCGAACCATTCGACCTTCATCAACATCGCGCGCAATCCACTCCGACACTTCACCAAGGGGATCCTCAGAGGGAATTGAGCCTCGAACTCGCGTTACCCGGCGCCTAGCCGACTCGACTCCGCCGCCTTTCGCCCCCGCTGCGGCGGCCATGAGTGCATAGCCGTATTCTCCCGGGTTCTCTTGGTAGCTTCGCTCAAAAAAATCTGCGGCTTCCACGTACCGTTCGTTCATGTAGAGAGAGGTGGCAAACTGGGGATAGACAGGTTCGTAATCCGGGCGTAGCGCCAACGCCTGCTCAAAGTCCTCCACTGCGGCCTCCGGTTGCTCCGCCGCCATGAAGGAGGCGCCCCGATACACGTAGGGGAGAAACAGCGTTGCCTTCAACTCCAGCGCCCGCGTGAAGTCCTCAATCGCTGCCTCCTGGTAGCCCTGTTCCTGGCGAGCTCGGCCACGATCAATATAATGCCATGCGAAATCCGGATCCAAGTCGATTGCCCGCGCAAAGTCCTCCTCGGCCGCACCGTAGTAACCGGACCGCATATGGAAATGTGCTCGGTCGCTGAGCAGATATGGATCGTTCGGCTGCTGCTCCACGGCAGAATCAAAATAGTCGGCCGCCTCTTCCTCACGATCCTGCTCTACCATGAGATGTGCCAATTGGTGCAAAGCCGGCACATAACTAGGGTCCGCTTCGAGAGCCTGCGAGAGAAACCCCCTGGCTTCCTCCGGATCTCCGTGAATGCGTTCCCACCGCCCAAGGGCTGCCAG
This sequence comes from Spirochaetaceae bacterium, assembly GCA_003554375.1. Lineage (GTDB taxonomy): Bacteria > Spirochaetota > Spirochaetia > DSM-27196 > SKKC01 > PWGF01. The sequence continues at coordinate 1,163 of PWGF01000260.1, read as the reverse complement.
TATGTCGGGACTCTTCGAGTCGTTTCGCTGTGCTTGTTCCAGCGCTTCTCGTTCCTCTTCGGCATCCCCACGCTCGCGAGCGACCATGGCCAGAATGCGCCACGCTTCAGCTCCCCCGCCGACATCGGCAGCCGAGCGGGCGAAATCCGCCGCTTCTCCGATCCGTCCGGCCGCCATGTAGAGATGAGCCGCTAAGAGATCTACGCGAGAGTTCTGAGGAAACTCCGAGTGCCGACTCTCGTACAGTTCCAGGGCCGCGTCAGTCTCTCCGGCTCGTACATACCTCCGCAGCTCTTCAAACAGGTCGTCAGGATCGGCAACATCCTCCGGCTCACGGGAAGCAACCGGATCGTGCTCCCCCACATCCGGCTGCGGCGCGGTAGTGCAGGCCGTACCGTACAAAGCCCAAAAGGACAGTGAGAGCCCTAGAAAGGCGGCAATCGAGGGACGAGATATGGACCTGCGCATGCTACGACTTCTCCCGCGCGGCAGCCTATCCCAAGGCGATTCGATTGTGAAGCCCGTGAGCCGCATGAGTTCGGCTTGTCGGCCACACCTCGCATTGCTACAATGCAAGCGATATGAGCAAAATGTGGATTGGAATGACCAGCGTCATCCCGCTCGTTTACTTAGGTGTGATCGTCACCCTCTTTGGAGCCGCTTTTGGCGAAACCGAAGTCGTTCAAGCCCAAAGAGGAGCGATCGAGCTAGACGCCCGGTCCACAGAACCACCCCTCGGGGCCGAAACCGCAGTTTCCCGGGCCACAGTCCGTGTCCCGGGGCTGGACTTCTGGTTTTCCGGCCGTGAAAGTGTACAGGTGAAGCAGCCCAACGCTGCGCCAAAAAGACTGCGCCCGGTCGGCTGGCAGGCGCACGATGCCGGGTTCACCATCGAGCTGGAAGACGGCTACGCCGTGGACTTCGTGAAAGAGCCCGGAGAGCAGGAAACCATCCAAATCGCCGTCATCGTCCCCGAGGATGCGCCGTCATCGGAGACGATCTATCTGCCACTTCGCACAGCGGATTCCTCCCGCGTACAGCCCGGCGACCACGCCGAGCTACTGGCAATTCAGGGAGAGACCGAACGCTACGAGCTGACCCTTCCGTCCCGCGGCATCTATGACTCGGTCAATCGGCAGGTCGCCTTCCCGGTCGGCGAGGCC
>PWGF01000114.1 GCA_003554375.1 Spirochaetaceae bacterium | reverse complement strand
GGCGGAGCTTTGCCCATGGTGGGGGAAGCGGAAGACCGCGAGGGGCGTGCCGGGCGGAGCGTGAGCGGAGCCCGATGAGCACGCCCCGGTGCCCGAAGGGCACGCGGGCTGGAGCGTGGGGGATACTTCCCCCACCGATCCGTGCCTCAAGCGGTACGCCGCGAGGGGATCGCGGTTGACGCTCGATTTGCCGGCTCGATAGACTGCCGGTTACGAGACGGAGGGATATGTCGCCGGTTACTACTACACGCAGTCGCGTGCAACATCGCGTGCAAAACGTGAGACAGCTTACGGACACTGCCTACGTTCTTAGGATCGATCGGAACAATATCGAGTTCGAGCCGGGGCAGTACGTCAGCCTGGGCCTGGTGGGCGACATCAACATGCGCGAGTACTCGATCTACTCCGGGGTGTCGGATGAGTACCTGGAGGTGCTGGTACGGGAGGTTCAGGAAGGCTACGTGAGCAAGCTGCTCAAACGCCTGGAGGCGGGCGATGCGCTGGAGCTGGAGGGGCCGTTCGGGTTTTTCACGATCGATTCCGAGGCGCGTGAGGCGGGGAAGTTTCTCTTTGTGGCGACGGGCACGGGGATCTCGCCGTTCCACTGCTTCGAACGGAGCTATCCCGGCCTGGACTACCGGTTGGTCCATGGCGTTCGCACCTGTGCGGAGCGCTTCGATATGGACATGTTTCCGCGGGATCGCTACGTTTCGTGCGTTAGTCGCGAAGAGGGCGGCGACTACCGGGGGCGGGTCACGGAGTACCTCCGGGAGAATCCGGTCGATCCGGATACGTACTGCTATCTGTGCGGCAACTGCGATATGATCTACGAGGCGTTCGACATTCTTACGCAGCAGGGCGTCTCGCCGGAGCGGCTGTTCGCCGAGGTCTATTTCTGAGCGCCTTCAGGGTGGGCACTTGAGTAGTTACTCCGCGCGGATGATTCTGAGCGGATGACTCTGAGCGGATGATTCTGAACGACCGGCGAGTGAGCGAATAGCTTCGCGATCGATAACGCCGGCTGTCAATTACCGAGAGCGTGGACGAACGGAGAGTGTGGACGATCTATGAAGTACTGTCTTGTGCCGTTGGGCTGCCAGATGAACCAGAGCGACTCGGAGCGGATCCGCGCGGTCCTTGAGGAGCTCGGCTATCGCCGGACGGACTCGGAAGAAGAGGCCGATCTCCTGGGGGTCGTGGCGTGCTCGGTGCGGCAGAAAGCGATCGATCGCGCGTACGCGCGGATCGCCAAGTGGAATCGCTGGAAGAACGAGCGCAATCTCGTCACCTTCATCAGCGGGTGCATGCTCCCGGCGGATAAGGAGAAGTTCCTCCAGCGCTTCGATCTGCTGTTCCACATAAACGATCTTCCGCACCTCCCGGATATGCTGCGGCAGTACGGCGTAGTCACCCCGCTCTCGGCGCATGCGGCACGCGATATGCAGCTGGGTGAGGGCGGGGGCGGGGGCGCCGGCGGCGGCGCGGCGGGTGCCGGCGCGGCACGCGTTGGGGACGGCGCCGGGGGTGCCGGTGCCGACGCCGCGGGTGCGGGTGCCGGGAGCGGCGGTGCGCACGACAAAGAAGCCGGCATCCCGCAAAACGGCGGCCGGCTCGTACGAATCCTACCTTCGGTCCCCAAAGCAAGCAAGCAGGACGACGCAGCCGGATACTGGAAGATTCAACCTCGTTATGAGAGCGATTTTGAAGCGTACGTTCCGATCCAGAACGGGTGTGACAAGTTCTGTACCTTCTGCGCCGTCCCCTACACGCGGGGGCGCGAGGTCAGCCGCTCCTCGGATGAGATCCTGGGAGAGGTACGGAGCCTCGTCGAGCGCGGCTTCAAGACGGTGACCCTTCTGGGTCAGAACGTAAACAGCTACGGCCAAGACAAGGGCGATGCCGAGCGCACTTTTGCCGAGCTCCTCCGCGAGATCGGCGAGATCGGCCGGACGAGCAGCCGGGAGTTCCGGGTCTACTTCACGAGTCCGCATCCGCGCGACATGACCGACGAAGTGATCGACACGATCGCGGCGTACGACTGCTTGGCGAACCAGATCCACCTCCCCCTCCAGAGCGGAGACGACAAGGTGCTCCTCCGGATGAACCGGAACCACTCAGTCGAACGCTATCGCCGGGTCGTGGAGAAGATCCGGAGCACTCTGCCGGAGGCGACGCTCTTCACCGACATCATTGTCGGGTTCACCGGAGAATCCGAGGAGCAATTCGAGCGGACCCGCGCGGCGATGCGGGAGTTCCGCTACGACATGGCCTTCGTCGCGATGTACAGCCCCCGCCCCGGCGCCGCAAGCGCCCGGTGGGAGGACGATGTTCCCCAACACGAGAAGAAGCGACGGCTGCATGAGCTCCAGAACGAGCTCCACGAGATCAGCCTGGAGCGCAACCGCCGGATGGTCGGCCGCACATGCCGGGTTCTCATCGACGGGCAGGCGCGAAAGCCGGGTTACCTTTCCGGGAAGACCGAGGGCAGGATCAATGTCCGGATTCCCTCCGAGGACACGAGCCTCATCGGCCGGTTCGTGGACGTGCGAATCACCGACTGTCGCCCGTTGAGCCTTGCCGGGGAGCTCGTCCGGGAACCGGCTGCCGCCGCGGGGGCGTAGAGCACGGCCCCAGCACGGAACCCGAGCAGCAAATGGAACGGCAAACCACATGACCAAGCGAGTAGCGTTTCGGACAATCGGCTGCAAGCTCAACCAGTACGAGAGCGATGCGCTCGCGGCCCGGTTCCGCGCGGCAGGATGGGACGTGGTACCGCCGGAGGAGCCCGCGCACTGTTACGTGGTAAACACGTGCACCGTGACGAACCGGAGCGACCGCAAGAGTCGCAACCAAATGAACCGGGCCATCCGCATGCGGGAGCGCGCTAGGGAGCTCCCGCAGGGACTCCCCAAGGCAGAGCGGGGAAGCTCCGGAGGCTCCGGCGCACTCCGGGATCGCGCCTTCGTGGTCATGACCGGGTGCTACGTGGACAGCCACTCCGAGATAGCAGCGCGCGACGAGCGAGTCTACGCCGTGGGCAACACGCGCAAGCATGCGATCGTCCAGCTGGCCGAGGCGCACATGCGCGGCGAAGTGGTGCGCCCCGACCGCCTACCGGAAGGGGTGTTCGATTTCGTCACGCCGGACCGCACCTTCCACACCCGCTCGATGCTGAAGGTCCAAGACGGATGCGACAACTTCTGTAGCTTCTGTATCGTTCCGCTCGTCCGCGGCACCGCGCGCAGTCGCCCCTTTGCCGAAGTTCGCGACGAGCTGCGCGCCTCACTCGATGCCGGCTACCGGGAGCTCGTGGTGACGGGCGTGAACATCAGCAGGTACGACGACGAAGGGCTGACCTTTAGCCGGCTTGTGGAGCGCCTCCTAGAGGAGGATGGGGACTTTCGCTTGCGGATATCGAGTCTCGAGCCGGACCAGCTCGACGAGCGATTCTTCGATCTCTTTGCGCATCCCAAGATGTGCCCGCACCTGCACCTCTGCCTCCAGAGCGCGAGCGAGCGGATCCTCCTCCGGATGCGGCGGCAGTACACCGCCCGCGGCTTCCGCGAGATCGCCGAGCACCTCCGGAACCGCTACCCGGGCTTCAACCTCACCACGGACATTCTGGTCGGGTTCCCCGGCGAGACCGAAGCGGACTTCGCCGAGACGTGCCGTATGGCGCAAGAGCTGGGCTTCAGCCACATTCACACGTTCCCCTACTCGATCCGGGACGGCACGCGCGCTGCGCGAATGCCGGACCAGGTTCCGCAGCAGACCAAGGCGGAGCGGGCGGAGATCATCCGCGGCATCAGCGCGGAGAACAAGCGCCGCTACCGCGCCTCTCGCGTCGGAACCCGGGAGCGTCTCTTGGTCGAGCAGGCACGCGAATCCCGGGCAACCGGCTACGGCGAGCACTACCTCCCGATCCGCCTTGCGGAATGCGCCGCGCGTCCCAACACGTTCGTGGACGTGGAGCTCGACGCGCTGGAGGAAGGCGACGACCCGCCGCTCCGGGCGCGGCCGGTTCCCGAGGCGAGCGTGCGCGGGACGGCGGATGCTGCCGGCCGGCCCGGCCGGGAAGGTGCCTACTCCAGCCTTTCGGGTGGCACGCCGGCCGGCGAGGCCGGAGCGCGGGCCCTTCCCCGCGTTCGGGCGGAGTGATGCGTATGGTGCCGGCCGATCGTTTTCCGGAGAGCGATGGACCGATCCTCGTCATCGCATGCGACCGTCGAGCAGCGGAGCTCGCCGCGCGGGCTACGCGGCTCGAGCCGCTCTGCCCCCGGGAGGCCGGTGATCCCGGCGCTCTGGTCCGGGACCGGATCCGGGAGCAGCACCAGGGCGTGACGGCACTCGTCGTCGTTTCGGCCGACGATGCTTCGGCGGAGGAGACCTCGGCGGAGGAAACGTCGGTAGACGAGGCTTCGGTGGACGGGGCCTCGGCGGAGGAGACCTCGGCGGACGACGCTTCGGCCGAGGAGGCTTCGGCGGACAACGTTTCGGCCGACGACGCTTCGGCAGACCAGGCCTCAGCGGAGGATCCCTCGGCGAACGATCCCTCGCCGCACGAGGCCTCTGCCGACGCGGGCCGCGCGCACAAGCCGGCCGGCCCCGGGCGTGAAAGGGTTCGGCTGGTCCATTCGGTATGCGGAGCGTCTCCGTACATCCCCGATATCGTCCCGGCGTCTCCGGTTCCGGAGGTCGCGCTCCGCGGGGAGATCCCCCGAGCCATCGAGCCGGTGCTCGCGGCATGTTTTCGCCTTCTGCCGCCGCATCGCATCGTGATCGCGGCGCTCTGCGCAGAGGCGGGCGACGAGCCCGGCATGGAAGATCGGGCCCCCGGGGCGGCGGGGCCCGCCCTTGAGGAACCGGGCGACGCTTCAGGCCACGGTGGACCGGTGGAGGCGAAGTCGGCATCCGGGATCAGTCACTCCGAGACCCGTTCGGGCCGGCCCGAACCCGCGATCGACGAGCTCCGGGCCGTCGTAGAGCACGCGCGAGCTCGCTCGCATCTGGAGAGACATCGCCGCGACCCGCTCAGCACCCGGGATCACGAGCGCCTCGAGCAGCTTGCGACGTTTCTTCGCGCAACGCACTCCCAGCGCCAACAGTTGGTGGCGCGCGCGCGAGCGCGCGTCCTTCGCGCCGGGTACCTGCCGGAGCTTGCCGGCGACCCCGCACACCCACCACAACCACGCAGCAAGGAGGAGCGAAACCGCCGTGTCGCCGCAGTATGCTCCAAACTCGACGAAGACATTTCGTAGCTTCCGCTTCTCCCGGCTCTACGTAGAGCGCGACGCCCGAGCCTACCCGTTGGCCGAGCAGGTGCCGGCCGGCCTCGACGGTCTGCCGCTCGTCGAAATCGATCACTACAAGGACGTTTTCAACCGGCCGGGCCAGGATTTCCAGGTGCAGAAACGGGCGCCGGCCTTGATTCTGGCGGTAGAACGAGGCAACTACCTGTACCGGGCCGGCGAACGGGTATGCGGGTGTGATGCCCCGCTCCCGGTCTACTACAACGATATGGTCCGCAACTGTCTCTACAACTGCGACTACTGCTTCCTCCAGGGAATGCACGATTCGGCGCACTGTGTCCTCTTCGTGAACACGGAAGATTTCGTGGCGGCGGCCCGCCGGACTGCCGACCGGGGCGAGATTACTCTGAGCGTGAGCTATCTCACCGACCTCCTCGCCTTCGAGCCGCTATTCGGCCTGTGCGGCGTGTGGATCGACGCAGCCGAGTCCCATCCGAGCCTGCGGATCGAGATCCGTACCAAGAGCAACAACTATCGCGCCATCCGTTCCCGCGCCCCGGCTCCCTCGACGCTGCTTTCCTTCAGCATCTCGCCGGAGCCGGCCCGCAAGCGCTACGAGCCCGGCTGCGCCGGCTTACGCAACCGCTTGTTCGCCGCGCGCGAGGCCCAGCGAGACGGAATGCGGGTGGGGCTCTGTTTCGATCCGATCCTTCCGGTGTCCGACTGGCGCGCCGCCTACGACGAGTGCATTGCCGAAACCTTCCGCACCCTCGATCCCGAACGAATCGAGGAGGCAACCCTCGGCGTCTTTCGCGCCGCTCCCGACTTTCTGAAGCGCATGCGGCGGAGCCGCTCCGACACGGACGTGCTCCACGCCCCCTACGTCGTGCAGCACGAGCCCGAAGGAGGCGCCGTTGCGACCCACCCTCCCGAGCTGCGCGAGGCGCTCGTCGAGCACGTGTCAGCTCGCCTGTCGGAGCATCTCCCCCCTGACCGTATCCATCCGATACATGGCTGACACGCCGGCGGTTTGCGCGGGATGCTCCCGGCAGTGCGCCGCGCTCCGGCTTTGGGAGCGCCGGTCTCCTCCCCAGCACAGCAGCGACGGCGGTTTATACGTTTCCGCAATGCCGTTTAACCGTATTTGATACATACTGCGCGTCACACTATTGACATACATTATGCACTATAGCTACTGTAATAGCTGTAGAGTTTGGAAAGACCCGCAGAGGCCTTGTGCCGGGTTGCTCATACAAGCCGGCTGAAGAAAAGCCGTCGGATCGTAGCCCGCGTTCCGGGCTCGGACCGGTAGGCATTCACATAGATCGGATACCGCAGAGGGAGAGAGAGGGACATGACCGATACGAAGAACGCCATCGAGATTACCGAGACGGCGCTCGAACAGCTGATCGCCCTGGATGTGGGCCGGGAGCAGTTTCTCCGGCTCTGGGTCGAGCCCGGCGGTTGCTCAGGTCTGAGCTACGGTGCCGGAATCGACGTCGAAGAAGCCGAGGGCGATTTGACGATCTATGAGGATGACCGCATTCGGGTTATTGCTGATCCCCAGAGTAGCCCCTACTTCGACGGGTTGAAGATCGATTATACGGACGATCTGGTGCAGAGCGGGTTCCGCTTCATCAATCCCAATGCAACAGAGAGCTGCGGGTGCGGCTCGAGTTTTCAGTGCAGCTGCTGATGAAGCTCGATATAACCGGCGGCGAAAGCGTCTACTGCATCAATCAGGCACAGCTCGCGCGGGCGTACGAGCTGGTCCAATCCTCCGGCCACTCATCGGAGCGCGTAAACGAGGAGCTCCGCAGGCTGGAGGGGGACTTCGACCGGAACGAGCGCGCGGCTGTGGCCTTCGTCCTCATCGATCGACTTCTCAACAATCGCGAGTAATCCGGCACGGGCGTGTGGGCCGGACGGAGACAGGAGCGGACGGAGACTGGAGCGCCGCCGGTCCGGCCGTGGGGCCGCAACCGGACGCTCGCGGCCGGCCGGGACGAGCCCGTTTACCGGCGCGCCGCCCTCAGAACACGGTCGCGGAGAGCCGCCGCAGTGCCGTCGGCGCGGCAGGTAGCCGCATCGGGAATTCTCACGACAATCGGAACGCCGTCGGACTCCGCCTCGATTATCCTTCGATAGAGAGAACGGGCCAACTCAGCGTAGCTCTCGTATCGCGCCCAAACCACGCCGGATCCCGCCTCTCCCGGTTCGCTAGGGCCGGCAGAGGCGAAGTAGCCCGCCTCCCCGGCAGCGACGCCGGCGGCCGTACTTGCGACATGGAGGACAAGCGCCTCGGCTTGCCGGCTGACCGCAGCGCGCAACTCGGCCTCGGACTCGACTGCCACGACCGGGACCGACGGCGCGTAGTGGCGGTAGCGGGTTCCCGGCGAAGACCCGGCTTCCGGGGCCTCGGCGGAACGAACCGGCAAGCCGGAGACGCGCCCGAGATCGAACGCGGAGACCGCGCCGGGGCGCAGGAGCACCACCTCGGTCTCGTCCACCCGCACCACCGTCGACTCGAGCCCGACCGCGCACTCGCCCCCGTCGAGCACAGCCGCCACCCGGCCGGCCATCTCGCGGAAAGCCATCTCGGCATCCGTCGGGCTCGGCCGGCCTGATCGATTGGCCGACGGCGCGGCAATAGCCACTCCGGCCGCATCGATGAGACGCAGCGCCAACGGGTGAGCAGGGATCCGCACGGCGACGGTATCGAGCCCTGCCCGCACCCCAGGTGCTACGCCGTCCTCAGCGGGCAGCACCGCAGTCAAGGGCCCCGGGGTAAACGCCCCCAAAAGCCTCCGGGCCGCGTCACCGACACGAGCGACCGCCGCCACGTCCTCGATGCGCGCCACGTGGACGATAAGCGGGTTGTCCGCCGGACGCCCTTTCGCCCAAAAGATCTTCTGCACCGCGCTCTCAGAGCCTGCGTCCGCCCCGAGCCCGTAGACCGTCTCTGTAGGAAAAACCACGCACTCGCCCTGCCGGATGAGCGCGGCCGCCTCCGAGAGCTCCTTTTCACCGAGGCGCTTGGTAATGTATGATCGGTTTCCGAAACTCGTAGTCACGTACTGATGAGATACCTTCCCGACGGAATAAACGTCAACCGTAAACAGCTGCACCAGCTTCTCAAACGGCCGAAGCCCTTCGAGGACGAAGAGCGAGTCTTCTGGGCCAACCCGTATATCAGCCGGCACGTCCTCGATGCGCATCTGGACGAGGCAATCGATGCGGCGACCCGACCGCCGGAGGAGCGTGTCCGGGAGCTCGACTGGATGCTGCAACAGGCTCGACGCGAGCACCGGTTCCCCGCCCACGTACTCGACCTCGGATGCGGGCCGGGGCTCTACGCCGAGGCGCTCTTGGAACAGGGATGCTCGGTCACCGGGGTCGACGTAGCTCCGGCGGCCGTCGAGCACGCCCGGAGCCACTGTACTCCGCTCGCAGAGAGCCTGGGACTGTCGGCCGCCTTCATACACGGAGACTATGTGGCAGCCGGTGAGGCGCTTTGGGACGAGCTGGAGGACGGCTACGACATGGTCCTTCTCGTCTACGGCGGGATGGCCACTATCTCCGACCGGCGGCGCGACCGGCTTTTCGAACGCACCTTCCAGGCACTCCGTCCCGGCGGGCTCTTCATCTTCGATGTCATGACCCAATCGTATGTGGAACAGAACCGGCTCCGCCCGAACTGGCACATGGTCAGCCGCGACGGCTTCTGGTCGCCCCGTCCGCATCTGCTTCTGGAGCAGAGCTACCACTACCCCAAGCACCGGGTATCCGCCGACCGCTACGTCATCCTCCACTTCGACGGCACTGCCGACGCCTACACCGTCTGGCACCGTTATCACGGTCCCAACGAGATCCGAAGCGCAGCTCGCGCGGCCGGATTCCGCGTTGTGCGACACACGGCTGATCTGAGCGGCACCCCGTACTATCGGGGCAGCCCGTGGATCGGGATCCTAGCACAGAAACCGCACGAATAGGTCTGCGACGCTACCGCCCGGCCACGCGTTGGGCAATAGGTCTCCGACGCTACCGCGCGGCCACGCGTTGGGCAAACTGTCGGACAATCCAGTCCGTCCGACTCTTCCCGTCTGCCGTCGCTACATCTTCACCCACACGTACCCGTCTTCAACTTTTGTCGGATAGGTGGCCACAGGGCGCGTAGCCGGAAAATCCTTCACCGCTCCGGTCCGGATGTCGAACCGGGATCCATGCTTCGGACAGTAGACGTCGTCCCCGATGATCATCCCCTCATGGAGCGGCGAATACTCGTGCGAGCATGAGTTGTCGGTCGCGTAGATACCGTCCTCGAGCTTGTAGAGCGCTATCTCTTTGCGCCGGTAGACGAACTTGTACGTCGACTGGAAATCGTCCACCGCACACGCTTTCCGCCACTTCGCCATGACCGGAGTTCCTCCGTACTATCCTAACCATGCGGCGCCGCGTGCGAGGCGCCGCCGCAGGCTTACTCGTCCTCGGAATCGTCGTCGCTCTCGTAGGCCGCCAGCACGCGCGCCCGGATAAGGCCACGGAGCTCGTCTTGGAGACGTTCGGGTGCGTGATGGATGATATCCTCAAAGAAACCCTGAAGCAGCATCTCCTCCGCCTCGGCCGGCGGATAGCCGCGAGCCTTTAGGTAGAAGAGCTGCGTGCGGTCGATCTTTCCCGTGCTCGAGCCATGGCTACACTGAACGTCGTCCGTCTCGATATTCAGGGTGGGGATGGAGTCCGCCCGCGCGCCATCGTTGAGAATGATGTTCTTGTTTTCTAGGAACGCGTCGGTCTGGACCGCCTCATGCGCCACCTCGATAAGCCCCTGATAAACCGAATGCGCCTCGTCCCGCTGCGCTCCCTTGTAGTACGTCCGGCTTTCAGCGTGCGGAGCGCGGTGGTGCTGGACGGTGCGCAAGTCCATGTGCTGATCCTCGTACGGGAAATACAGCCCGTTCAGCCGTACCAGGCTGCCCTCGCCGTCCAAGGTGCAGTCGAAGCGGTTCTTCGCGAGCATGCCGCCGAACGAGCAGATATAGTGCTGGAGACTTCCGTCTTTGGCGATGCTTCCGCTGCCGAAACCGAAGAAGCTTGCATCCAGGTTTAGGTTCTGCATAGTCAGGTAGCGCAGATGGGCGTTCTGTCCGACGTGGATGTCTACGCTTTCGTTATAGATGACCTCGCCCTCTTCCGCGCCACGAATAGCCTGGACCACCGTGGCTTCAGCGCCCTGTTCCAGGATCATCGCCACTCGCGGGATAGAAACCCGCTGGTCCCCCGATTCGTAGAAGTCGATGTAGATCGGCTCCTCGATGCGCACGCCGGAAGGTATATGGAGAACGACACCGTGGGTGAACCCGGCCAGGTTCCACGCCTGAAAGCGGTTATCCGCCCGGGCAAACCCTGCGCGCCACGCCTTCTCCACTTTCTGGTGAACGCGCTCGGCTTCCGGAGCACTTCGGCCGGTTCCGAGGAGATGTTGAAGCGATCCGAAGTAGACCCCGCGACCGGAAAGCTCTTCCGACAGTCCCAGGCCGACACACCGCCCGGACTCAAAACGGACAACGCCGGCGCTCTCCTCCGGCACTTCCACCGCCGGCGGTGCTCCTTCCTCCGGCGCACACGTCAGGGAATAGTCGCTGAAGTCGTACGACGAGACATCGGTACGACGCCATTCCTCCTCTTCCCGCGTCGGCCATCCCTTCTTCGAGAAGTACGCAAGCGCTTCCCGACGGAGCTTGCCCGCCCATTCCACCTCTTGCATCTCTCCGACGAGCCGATCGAGATCCTCAGTTGCGTTATACTCCTGGTTCCGTTCCACGTCTACCGTACTCACATCTCTCTCCCAGTGTTCGAATTCTACAGTGTCCCGCACAACCGCGCTGTTGTCCAGAGCTCACGGCAAGCGGAGACGCCTATCGCCGCTCTTGCCCGAAAGCGAGGCACATCGAGAAGGGCGCCGGCACTCCGCCGCCCGCGGATGCGGCGCCTGCCGGCGCAGCCGAATCTGCCGGCCCAGGCCGCCGACCGGCGTAGGAGCGCCGGCCGTGGTCGCTCGCCGGCGGGCACAACCCGCCACGCCGGAGCGGGCGGCCAGTGAAGGGCGGCGGCTACGTGGGCACTCCGACACGACCCGCCACGCAGGCGCGGGCGGCCGGGCACGGGCTGTCAGCCGACCGAGCCTTCCATCTCCAGCTCGATCAGGCGATTCAGCTCGACTGCATACTCCATCGGCAGCTCTTTCACGAGTGGGTCGAGGAAGCCGTTGACGATCATGAGACTCGCCTCGGCCTCGTCGAGACCTCGGCTCATCAGATAGAAGAGCTGCTCCGCGGAGATCTTTGAGACGCGCGCCTCGTGCTCGATCGAGACATCGTCACTTTGGATATCCATGTAGGGATACGTGTTGCTCTTCGAGTTTGGATCTAGAATAAGCGCATCGCACTCGACGTGGCTCTTCACGTTCTCCAAGCCCGGCTCGACCTTGATCTGTCCGCGATAACTGGCAGTACCCCCGTCCTTACTGATCGACTTCGAGGTGATGACCGAGCTCGTGTTGCTCGCGGTATGCACGCACTTGGCTCCGGTGTCCTGCTCTTGGCCTTTTCCGCCGAACGCAATGGAGAGGATCTCGCCGTGAGCTCCGTCACCCATCAGCCACACCGAAGGGTACTTCATCGTGCGCTTGCTGCCGAGGTTCCCGTCGACCCATTCGACAGTGGCGTTGTCATAGGCGACTCCCCGCTTGGTCACGAGGTTGTATACGTCACTCGACCAGTTCTGGATGGTGGTATAGCGAACGCGCGCGCCTTCCAGCGCGACGATCTCCACGACGGCCGAATGAAGGCTGTCGGTCGCATAGACCGGCGCCGTGCATCCTTCGACATAGTGCACGAAGCTGTCGCGATCGGCGATGATGAGAGTTCGCTCAAACTGCCCAAAGCTCTCTGAGTTGATCCTGAAGTACGCCTGGAGCGGGATATCCACCTTCACTCCTGGCGGCACGTATACGAAGCTCCCGCCGGACCAGACAGCGCTGTTGAGAGCTGCGAACTTGTTATCGCTCGGCGGAATAACCGTACCGAAGAACTTCTTCACGAGCTCCGGGTGCTCCCGCACCGCGGTCTCCGGATCGGAGAAAATAACGCCCTTGTCTTCCAGCTCCTTGTGGATATTGTGGTAGACCATCTCGGAGTCGTACTGTGCGCCGACCCCGGCAAGATACTTCTGCTCCGCCTCGGGGATGCCGAGCCGCTCGTACGTCTCTTTGATCTCCTGAGGGACGTCGTCCCAGTTACGAGACTGCCGGTCCGTAGGCCTTGCATAGTAGGTGATCTCGTCGAAATTCAGCTCCGACAGGTCCGCGCCCCAGTTGGGCATGGGCTTCATCCAAAACGCCTGGAGGCTCTTGAGCCGGAACTCCCGCATCCACTCGGGCTCTTCCTTGTGATCGCTGATCTCGTGGACCACCTGCTCCGTAAGCCCTTTCTGCGTCTTGTAGACGGACCGGTCAGGGTAGTGGAAACCGTACTTGTATTCGCCGATGTCAACGGGCTTCACTTCCGTGCTCATAGGCAGCCTCCTCTTCTTCGTCCAGCTCGATGCCGTACTCTTTGCGAAGCCACTCGTAGCCTTGCGCCTCGAGCGTCTCCACAAGCTCCTTCCCGCCGGAGGTTATGATGCGCCCGCCGTACATGATGTGCACGTAATCGGGCTTGATGTAGTCGAGAATCCGCTGATAGTGGGTAATCACCACCGCACCGAACTCCGGTCCCCGCATCCGGTTCAGGCCGTTGGCTACGATACGGAGCGCGTCGATATCGAGCCCGGAGTCGGTCTCGTCCAGGACTGCAAACCGGGGCTTCAGCGTGAGCATCTGGAGAATCTCCATTCGCTTCTTCTCCCCCCCCGAGAACCCGTCGTTGAGGTAACGGTTTATGAAGCCCTGGTCCATCCCCATAAACTCGAGATTCTTCCGGAGCTCCTTGATGAAGCCCGCTCCTTTTACCTGGTCCTCGCCTCTTACGATCTCACTGGCCCGCTTGAGAAACCGGCCTACCGTAACTCCGGGGACCTCCACCGGATACTGGAACGCCAGAAACAGCCCGAGCTGAGCCCGTTCGTGCGTCTCCATCTCCAGAATGTTCTGACCGTCCACGAGCACCTCGCCTCCGGTTACTTCGTAGGACGGATGACCGAAGAGCACGTTGGCCAGCGTGCTTTTTCCGGAGCCGTTCGGCCCCATCAGTGCATGGATCCGGCCTTCCTCAACGGTCAGGTCAACTCCGTTCAGAATAGGCGTTCCGTCTATCTGTGCCTTGAGGTCTTTGATTTCAAGCTTCACTGTCTCCTCCTCGGCGCTACTCGCACACTTTCCCCTCGGGAACACGCACGGGAGCGCATCTCTGATATCCGTTCTTCGTCCTATTATCCACCGGCCCGCTTCGAAGCGACCGGCTCAGGGCCTTTGCAGTGGCCCCGTACCATCCAACAGAACCTCTATGCGCCTATATCGGGAACCCGAGCTCGAGCCGCGCCTCCTCACTCATGAACTCCAAGCTCCACGGCGGGTTCCACACCAAATTGCCCCCCACATTGTCGATTCCCGTCGCGGCCTTCACCGCGTGCTTGATGTCACGCTCGATCACGTCTCCGAGCGGGCACCCCGGCGACGTCAACGTGAAGTCGATCTCCACCTTGTCATCCGAGGGCTCTACTCGGTACACGAGCCCGATATCAACGACGTTCAGTCCGATCTCCGGATCTACGACAGTCCGGAGCGCATCCAGGACTTCCCCTTTCGACGGCACATCAACCTCCGTACACCAAATAGGTTACTAATTTACTCAGCAATTGTAAACTACCCGAGCGCCTTTTTGTATGCTCTTCGGCCTCCCCGGCCCCGGTAATACTCGGCTCCACAGGCATTGCAGGCTACCGGCGACCACGAGCCGGGGAGCGCTCGGGTGACTTGTCACGCTTCCCCCGGCGAAGGCACTGTACAAAGCATAGCGATAACCGACACCGAGAGTAAAGGAGTTGCGCACGTGAACGCCGTTGCAGTCTTCTGCCACCCGAAACGCGAGAGCCTTTGCGGCGCTGCGCTGGATCGGGCCGTGCAGGCCCTGCGCGAGGCCGAAATCGAAGCCGAGGTCCACGACCTCTATCGCTCGGATTTCGACCCCGTCCTTCCCGAAGAGGAGCTACGCCGCCGCTACTCTTTCGACCCTACCGTGCTCGCGTATCAACGGGCCATCTCCCGGGCAACTCTGGCGATCTTCATCCACCCGGACTGGTGGGGGCAGCCGCCCGCGCTCCTCAAGGGATGGATCGACCGGGTCCTGCGCCCCGGCGTCGCCTACGAGTACGAAGGGGGCGAGTTCACTGAAAAACGGCGCGTCCCGCTCCTCAACCACGTGCGGGGGGCGGTCTTCATCACAACCGACGAGGAGTCCGGGAGCCGCCGCTCACTCGAACGCCTCTGGACTGAGGAGATCTTCGGCTTCTGCGGAATACAGATGCGCGCGTGCGACACTATCTACGATGTCCGCCACACCACCTATCGTCAAAGACAGCGTTGGCTCGCGGGCGTCTCGACCCAGGTACGGAATGCGCTCTCCGACGAAGCCGACCCCGCGGGGGGCGAATAGCCGGCAAGCGGCGTACAGCGCCTCCGCGATGGGGCCGGATACGTCTGCTTGAGGCCGAACCATTCCACCCGGCCCGCTAAGCAGCGTCGAGCTGCTTCACGAACACATGCTCGCCGTTGATTACCTCCCCGGTCGCACGAAAACCGAGTCCCGAGAAGAGCCGGTGTGCACCGGTGTTCTCCAACGGATAACTCAAGTACAGCTCCCTGCACTTATGGCGGCTGTGCAGCCGCTCCATGACCGCCTCCATGGCCGCACGCGCGTACCCCCGGCCCTGACACCGCTCGTCGATCATGAGCTTGAGAAGCCAGTACTGCCCGTCTTCCTCGTCGGCGCCGTACATGAGAAACCCCACCATGGTGCCCTCGTCATAGATGCCCAACGGGGTTACCTCCTCGTCCACCTTTGCCTGTGCCAGCGAGTAAAGGTTGGACGCGACAAAGCTGGATTGATCGTCTCGCACTTTGAGACTGATACAGTCATCGAAGTTGTCGTATGTGATCTCGCGAAGCTCCACGCTCATACCGGTAGTCCTTCACCGTTCCCATGGCCGTCTATTGCTGACCGCGAAAGTCATCTTTCCGATCCCTCTGCGCAAGCGAGCAGTGTAAACAGGAATGGCCGCCGTAGCAACGCCCGCTCGGGGCGTTTTCCGGGCAAACGCAGTTGGACACCCCACCCAGAAGCGGGGCGGCGATTGCCCGGTCCTCTTATCGTTGCCGTTGACGAGCGCGGGCGCATCGCGGGGACAGTTTTCTCTTTGTCAAAGTCGAGCAGTATGCAGTACGATAGCGGTACATGGCTCGACGGCGCCCCCGAACCCTAACAAGAACGCTCCGCCACACCCGGCGTCTGCAGGAAATCGTCGCAACCGTCGCGCGGTTCGGACTGACGGATGTAGTACAACAGCTCAAGCTCGACCGCAACTTTCCCTCCGTCCGCCGGTTCATCCGCCGCCGGGCTCCGGACTTCCCGCCCGACGCTACTCGTTGGCAGCGAGTCCGGCTTTCGTTGGAAAGCCTGGGCCCGACGTTCGTGAAGCTCGGGCAGCTTCTCAGCTCTCGGCACGATATGCTTCCGCGAGAGCTCATCGCCGAGCTGGAGCAACTCCACGACGACGTTGCCCCGGTCTCGGTCGACGCCGTCCGGCGAGTCGTCCGTCGAGAACTGGGCCGCCCGGTAGAAGAGGTGTTCGGATGGTTCGAGGCGGAGCCGATGGCCTCGGCTTCGATCGCACAGGTCCACCGGGCGCGGTTTTATGACGGAACCCAGGTAGCGGTGAAAGTACAACGACCGCACATTCTGGAAACTATCGCCGTGGATCTGGATATCATGAGCGGCCTCGCCCGGCTTGCCGAAGCATACATGGCCGATGCCCGCTTCTTCAACGCAAGCGGATTCCTGGAGGAGTTCCGCGAGCGGCTCTACGGAGAGCTCGACTTCGAGCGGGAGTTCCGTAACATCCGCAGATTCTCGAGCATCTTCTCCGGCAACCGCGGTATATATGCACCAAAGGTGTATCGCGAATACTCTTCGGAGCGCATTCTCACTATGGAGCTGATCCGCGGCACCAAGCTCTCGGAGGTATTGCGGGACGATTCGGGCCGTTTCAACAAGCCCAAGCTCGCACAGCGCGGGGCCGAGCTCATGCTGGACCAGGTCTATATCCACGGATTCTTCCATGGCGATCCCCACCCCGGCAACGTCATGGTACTCCCGGGGGATGTCCTGTGTTTCCTGGACTTCGGCTCAATGGGATCGATGCGCCCGCGGGACCGGAATGCTCTTGTGGATAGCGCATTCGGCATTGCCCACCGAGATCCGGTCCGGGTCACCAATGCGCTCCTCACCATCGCCGAACAGACTCGGCCCCTCCAGCGACAGCAGCTCGAGGACGAGATATTCGATCTTCTGGACCGCTACACGGAGGTCGAGCTACAAGAACTCAACGTAGGCGGACTGTTCAACGACCTCGTCCGCCTGGCGCTGGATTTCGGCCTGCGCATGCCCACGCATCTGCTTGTTATGATCAAGGCGCTTGTAGTGATCGAAGGGGTCGGCTACTCGCTCGATCCAAACTTCAACCTCACGCACCTGATCGAACGCTACGCCAAGAAACTCTTTCTGGCTCGCCTCCGTCCGGAGCGCGTTCGCGCCGAAGCTACCTCGATCGCACTCGAAACCTCGGACCTCCTCAGGGAGCTGCCCGCGGATACGCGGGAGCTCATCACGCAGCTCAAGGGCGGGAATCTGGATCTTGGGTTTCGGCTTCGGGGGCTGGAAAACGTCCGGCGGACGCTCGACAGCGTTAGCTACCGGCTTGTATTCGGGATCGTGCTCGCCGGCCTCCTCGTGAGCTCAGCGCTGATCGTTCAGGCGGAGATGCCTCCGCTTTGGCACGGGATTCCATTCTTCGGGTTGGTGGGATTCGTCATTGCCGGCGTATTGGGGATCGGCTTCCTTTTCAGCACCGTG
>PWGF01000266.1 GCA_003554375.1 Spirochaetaceae bacterium | reverse complement strand
CAAACCAGCTTATATGAGTTCCAAATAACTGGAATATAGTTTCGCCTGTACTAACTCTAACTAATGAACCATCTTCTAATACTGCCATTAATTCTGTTGTGCCATCTGATGTATTCCATTCAAATACTCTTTCTACCTGCTGTGTAAAGTAATCTTCATATATGCTGGTATCTTTTCTTTTTTGAAGTCCTCCCCTTTCGGAGAAGTCAACATTATCGGCAACCCTTAATTCGTTTTCTGCTAAATTACCATCTGCTTTATCAGTATTTAAACCACCTGTAAAATCTCTAAAAGCTACCATTTGTTTATCAGGCATTGCGTTCCACCCTTATCTTTGAAGGTGTTTTTTCATTTCTTTTAAGAGTTTGATAGGCTCTTTCGGCATACTGCATAAATTGTTCTTTTAATCTATGTCCGTCTTCACTTGTATCATCTATACTAACTTTTACATAACCAATAGCATAGTTTTTAACACAATTTTGTAACATTGGATGCATTTCTATTTCATCATTTAAGCTATCTAATTGCTGTGGATGTTTTTCGGCAAATATCCTGTAATCCCCATCATTACCAAATCTTATTCTTATTCCATCTACTAAATAATTAAGATAATATTTATCTTCATCAAGTTTCTCTACTTTAACTATTCTAATTAAATCTTTAGGCAACTTATAAAAATCATTCTTTTCAGCACCTTCAAAAGCAATAGTATCTATTATATAGCCCATATTACCCAATTTATTTATAGCATCTTCAATAGCATCTAATACTATATCATCATCAGGTTCTTTGCCTATATACCTGCTTATTTTGCTTTTAATATCATTTCCTGTCATAATTAATCACCATCTTCCCAATTTAATGGTGTTTTATTAATTGTCTCCCATTCTGTTTCCTTTTTATCAATAATTTCCCATTGTGTATCTGACTTATCTATATCTTCCCAAAATATACCATCTATATCTATTATAAATATACTATTAATAAATTTTATTAATCCTATTCTAATATAAAATAAACTGTTATTTTCATTATCTAAACCTGCTTTTATATTAAAAATGGAGTTTGTTTTATTATTTAAAACACCACAATTTATATAAAAAAGAATATTAACTTCTTTAAATTCTTTATAAGTATGATTAGCAGGAATTGTATTGCCGCCCATCCTGTTCATAGTTAATCACCTTCTTCTATCTCTTTCCCACACACATCACAGTAATCTTCCATTTCACTTACATCTTCACCACATCTATCACATGGCTCGTAATTCATCTTCAGCCTCCTTCACTTGTGAGAGTAGGTCATTTATTTGGTCGCGTAGTCCTTTTGGTATATCACCTGTTCTTGCGAATACTCTCATAGCTGCCTGTACTTTTTGTTCGTACTCTCGTTCTAAATTACCTATCTTACTTTTTTGCCCTCTTATCTGCTGTTCATATTCCACCTGTTCAGCATCAGTTTTCAATATCTTACCCATTTATACCACCTCATATTCCATTACATTAACTCTATAACTCTTATCGCCAAACTTTTTCAACCTATCAGACAATTTCAAAGGCATCCATGCAAGTTTGACATATAACTCTCCATCTTCTCGATAAGCGTCAACTATCGGGTCAATAGGCAAGTTAGTTTCAACACCTTCAAATTTATCACCTTCTGCAATAACTGACAGGTCAAATGTATCAGTTTGAGTTGTGCTTTCCTCGTCAATCTTCCCATTTGTGATATATTTTGCTGTGATTGTTTCGCCGTCGAACTCATAAGCTATATCATCATTGTAATTGTTTCCTCTTAATGTGTATATTATTTTCATTATTCCCACCTACCTATTGCAAAAAGTTTAATACTTCTATTACCAGTTCTATCTAGGGCAGCCGAAAGTCTAACGTTATTCCATTGAGTATCGGATATATCTAACATTGCCCAAATTCTATTTGCATCAGGAGAAGCGCTATTATAATAACAAGTTGTAAAACTAATGGGATAGTTGTAACTTTTGGTACCACTTTGATGCATATTACCTTGACTGGAAAAATCCCAACTTTCATCTACTATATATTCTATACATATCTGCCACCCATTCTCAAAACGAATATAATCACCTTCTGCTGTTGAGCCTTCGTCAACTACGCCTGCACTACTTAAAGCGTTAAGTGCTGTTGCTGTATCATCTGCTGTAGTGAAGAAGTCAGAATCATCAAATGGCACTTCATTTGCTATATTTGCTATATTTGCATTTGCAACTTCTATTGTACCATCTTCTATATCACTTATATCACTTTCATTAGTTGATATTCTGCTTTCGTGATTAGATATATCACTGTCGTTTGAAGATATATTGGTTTCATTAGTTGATATTCTGCTCTCGTTATTATCTATACCCGTATCCATTATATCTAAATTAATAGCCGTTATCGGTTCGTTCTCATCCCAATTTATAGGATTATAAGCCATTTATATCACTCCGTTCTATTTGGTAGGCTTCTAGTTCAGTTTTAGAGTCGTTGAAATTAATATTGTCTATTTCTATTCCTGTACCTTTTTCTATCGTCGCTTTATATCCACCAAACCATCTTATAGTGTCGATTGTGCCTGTGTATTCTTCGGGTGCTATATAAGTTTCACTCTTTATAGGTGACTCAGCAGGTGGTGATTGTTTTGTTATTGCTTTTCGGTATTCCTCGCTACCTGCTCTATAAAACGCTATATAATTAACTCTATCCTCTGCTAAAAAGTTAGGATATAAGTCACTAGCAGGGAATAAATCAAAACCTCTGTTAAGACTCCATTCTTCTGTAGAGTAGTCACCCCAAGTTTGAGTTGTGTCGAAACCTTGTTCCCAAGTGTCACCTGCGTCAGAAGGGTAAATTTGTCTGAATATATTAGGTTTGTCTGCATCGACCCAAGTCTTATCATACTCGTAAGGGATAACTAATACATCTTCTGCACTTATGCCAACTCTTAACTCTTTTTCTGCTCTCGCTTTTAAATCGTTAAAGAATTGACTCCAGGTTTTATGCTTCGGTCCTCTTACAGCTTCTACATCATAAAATAATTGTGCGTTATCATCTGTGATAGTTACATTAGTGACAAGTAGTTTTTCTTCTAAGTTGAGTTCGGGTAAGTTGACAGTTATTAAGTCACCTGCTTCGTGGTCTGTGTATCTAGTTTTCCAACTTAAAGTAGTGCTATCTTCTGCATATTTTGTCAGCAGTCGGGAAGCATAATCTAAAGTATTCTGTCTGCCTTCTATATCTTCGTTGACAGCATCTTCAACTCTACCTGTTGTCGTGTTTTCTCTTGCCTGTTGTGTTGTAATAGCATCATCATCACGCTGTATGGTGATAGAAGGGTATATACCTATATAAGTTACTCTTATCCTGTCAGTATCGCTCAAAACCGTTCCGTCGTCATCCTGTATAATAGTATTAGAGTTGTGTTCCCAATACCAATCCTGACCTTCTGACCTACCTTTTAATCCTACACTTTCTTCTACAAACCCACTACCTCTGTCAACTTCTATCGTAGGTTCTTCGTTGATATTATAACCTACTGTAAAAGATTGTGTATCACCATCACCTTTGAAAGTTTCTATCTTCTCATTAGTAGTGTTGCGACCACCTTTAATATACTGCACGTTACGATAAAGTGGGTTTCCCTGTTTGACTTGTGGTTTGCCTATTATATCGCTACGACCTAAAGTATAATTAACTTCTTGATATGTTTTAGGTAGGAAATAAAGTATAGCATTTTTGTCTATCTTCCACCAATAATTAGACTGTTCTGCTAAAGTGTCGATAACCTGTGAAGCAGGCACATAGTTTGCTTGAAATTTTTCTATACTAGCACCTGCCGACACAGTTGGTGAATACATATCATCCCAAGTTTCTATCATTTACTTCACCTTCTCTGCTAATTCCATCAGCTCCACAAAGTTATTCTTCAAGTCATCTAGTGTGTTTATTTTATCAAGCATAGCGTTGTAGTCATCAAGTTTTTTCTGCTTTTCCTTCTCTTTCTGCTTTTGTTTCTCTTTCTTTTCCTTTTCAATTTGTTCTTTCTTTTTTAGTTTTATATTTCCCATCTATACCACCTCATATTCCATTACATT
>PWGF01000085.1 GCA_003554375.1 Spirochaetaceae bacterium | reverse complement strand
CGGAGGTGGATTCCCCGCGGCCACGCGCGTGCTGACGATGTCATGCAAATCCCCGCTCTCCGTCTCCTGTGCATCGACGCTGATGTTGGGATAGTGCATCTCGAAGATATCATCCAGATAGGCTCGAAGCGACCGATACCCGTCTCCCGAGAAGATGGTAAGAAACTCGAGGTCCACTTCGCGGTCTCTGACAGCCGGAAGCCCTTGGGCTAACAGCATGTCCTCGGAATCCGGGTCAACCGGCTGAACGAGGTCCTCAACCTCCGGCTCCGGTTGGCCGGCGGCAAACAACAAGCCTGGCACCATGAGGAGCAGACAGGCGATCAAAATTACCAAACCCCTACGCATATAGCGTACCTCCTTAACATGTCTCTTGATATATCACCTTAGCACCAGCTCTAGGCGCTGTCAAGTGCGAATTCCGCCAACGGAGTATTTTCTCGACCGTTGCAGCCGCCCAGGGTTGCGCCCGGTTGTGAGGCACAGATTGTTGTTCATCTTCAAGAACCTTTGCGAAACCCGCGGGGTCTCCCCAGCCACGACACCCACCGAGAGGCCCGATCTCTCCCGGATCCCACGCCGCGGAAACTCCACGAGCTTCCGGGGCCGATCCTCTACCACTCTCCGTCCCGGGAGAACCGCCGGCGCGTGTTCGCGGCGAAGGCACTCGTGGCAGCGCCGAGGCACTCTAGGGTTTCCTCCTTCGTGCATCCGTAGGCCGCGCGCGCCGCAGGGATGACTGTTTCATTCTCGTTCTTGTCCATGAACTCGACTGCCTCCAGAAGCCCCGGCTGATCTTCGGGCGGGATCACGAGAAACCCGTGTTTGTCGGCGTGGATCAGGTCACCTGGCCGAACGGTCGCGCCGAAGACCGAGACCGGGACGTTCCACTCGAGCGGGGCGGAGTACGCATGCCCCACGCAGAGGCGCGCGGAAAGCGCTTTGAAGCCGACTGCGGCCATCTCATCCACGTCCCGGATGGCGCCGTCAGTGATGGTTCCGACACAACCGAGCGCGAGGTGAATGCCGCTGTTCACCTCACCCCAGAACGCACCAACATAGTGCGGTTTGTCTCGATCCTGCACGACGACCACTTTAGGATATTCCCCGGATGCGACATAGGTGCGGTACTGGTCAGGAGCATTCGGATTCCGCTTAGGTGTTTCCCCGTCGCTCGGCTGAACAACTACCGTTACGGCATAACCGATCATACTGCCGAGCTCCGGCATGTAGTCCCGGGTCTCCTCACGGTTGAAAGCCGCGGAAAGCCGCTCCCCCTTGGTAACCGCCTCCCAGCCGTTGTAGATGGACGGCGTATTCCACCGCTTGAGCTTGAACAGTGTCTCGCGTGATAGTGGCATTTCGATGCATCTCCCTTCCCTCGGCGAACTCTCTCCCCCCGGAGCAGTACGTACCCTCCGCACCCCTCAGTACGCCCCGGTCCGCTCCGGACCGGGCCAAACAGTCGCCATGTACGCTTCCAGGTGCCTGCGCAATGTCCGCGCGCCCAGTTCCGTCCCCTTCAAGCGGGGCCACAGATCAGCAAGCTCCTCCGGATCGTTCTCGTGATCGTAAACCTCCACCAAGCCGACGTCCCGCGTTACGATGCACTTGTAGCGACCATCGAACGTCATCGTCACATGCGAGGCATTCGGCAAGTCGAGCGCATCGTAATACTCCGCTACGGCGATCTCCTTGTGCGAATTTGGAAGGGCCTCCTCCGTACGGGCCGTGGAGGCTCCCCGTTCGCTCGCCGAGCTCCGGAGAAGCGGGAGCAAGGAGCGGCCCTGCATGCCGGACGGGGGGTCGATCCCTGCCGCCTCCAGAAGGGTCGGGGCGACATCGACCAGCTCCACGAGCGCTGAGCTCCACCCGCTCCCCTGCGCAGGCCATCTCCTGGCCTCCCCCGCGGGCCACGAGATGATGAGCGGTACCCGCACCAGCGGGTCATAGAGACGCGCTCCCTTGAGAAGAAGGCCGTGGTCCCCGAGCATGTCACCGTGGTCGCTCATGAACACCACTATGGTATCCTCGAGCTGCCCAGTCTCCTCCAACGTACTCAGGAGCCGCCCTATCTGTTTGTCGATGAGCTCAATCTCCGCGTGATAACAGGCCCGCATCCGCGCTGCGTCCACGGAGTCCACAGGGGCTGTGTCCCCGTCCGCCGGTGCTCGCTGATGGTCGATCTTGCTCAGAAGCTGCAGCTTCTGATGGTCCACCGGACCTAGCGACGGCGCTCCCGGGCTTGACCGGCGCACTCTCTTCCCTACTGTGGCCGCGTCCGCCTGAGCATCAGCGTCGGCATCCCGCAAGAGCGCAGCGGGCGGCAAGAACGGCGGATGCGGGGCAAAGGGGTTCACGCTGAGAAGCCACGGCCCTCGGCCGGCACGCCTGCGCACGAACTCACATGCCACATCTCCACACCATGTAGTCTGATGGAGCTCCTCCGGAAGGCCTTCCCCGTACAGCTTTCGCGCGAACGGCCGGAAAAGCTCCTCCGGGTCGGCCACGCCATGCTCCCGGCGCAACCAATCGGTATACGCATTGCCTTCGGGCCAGTCCGGCCGGGGATGGTGACTCCAGTGGAACTCCTCGTAGCCGTCGTCCGGGCGCTGTTCGACGCGCCCCTCGGCACACGATAGGTGGAGCTTGCCGACCAGCCCGCAGTAATACCCGGAATCCGCCAGCAATCGGGTAACAAGCGTCTCCTCCGGCGGGAAGTAGTCGTTCCCGTTCCGCTGTACCCTGACCGCGGCGGGGTAGCGTCCGGTCATGAAAGAAGCACGGCTCGGCGTGCAGATCGTACTCTGCGCATAGGCCCGGTCGAATGCGACGCCTGATCGTACCAGCCTATCCAGGTTGGGAGTATCGATCCGTGTGTTCCCCGCCGCCCCGATCGTGTCCCAACGCTGCTGGTCGGTGCAGATCCAGAGGATATTGGGCCGGCGGCTTGTCGCCGTCTCTCTCCTCGTCATCGTCGCGCTGCTCCCCGTCTGTTCCGCTCGTCATGGTCTCACTCTTGACCGCTTCTCCGGCGGCCATGCTTTGCGCTTCGTCACCGGCAGTCCGGCACGAGTCGCCGGCCCACCCGTTCCCGAGCGACCCACCCGTTCCCCGGCGGCTTAACTGTTGCCCGCCGGTTCCTCCTGACCGGACTGCTGCGCAAGGCGAGCCTTCTGACTCTCTAAAACCCTCCGGTTGAGCTCCTCCGGATTCCATCGCTTCAATAGCTCCGCCTCGAGCTCATCGCGCAGTTCGATATACCTCGAATCGAAGGCGAGGTCATGCAACTCACGGGGGTCGGCTTCGATATCGTACAGCTCCGGTGGGTCGCCGTAGCTGTACATGAGCTTATACCGCCCGCTTCGGAGCATGGCCATCGGGCGATCTACCCACGTGGCGTAGTACTCTCCCAGAACGGGCTCCTCCCAACGAGTGGAAGTCTCGGCATCCGATCCGACTCCTCCATCGAGCAGATCGAACAGATTGCGTCCCGGGAGCTCGTGGTCCCGGCCTTGCGCTCGGAATGACCCGGCGGTCGCAGGCGGGTTGTAGGCGGATTCCGCCGATGGTTCTGGGTGCCCGTCGGACCGCTCCCCGGACTGCTCGCCGGACTGCTCCAAGTGCGGGCTGCCCAGGTCGAACAGCGTCGCCGACAGATCGAGAAGCGAGACTACTTCAGTCCGCCGTTGGCCGCCTTCCCAGCGGCCCGGGTACCGGACGATCAACGGTACTGCCGCGCTCTCCTCATAGAAGCAGTGCTTGTGCCACAGCCCGTGTTCCCCCGCCATCTCACCGTGATCGCTCGTATAGATCACGATAGTATCATCAGCGAGCCCATATCGCTCCAGCGCATCGAGTACGGTGCCGATCCGCTCATCCACCCGCGTGATCTTTGCAAAGTAGTGCCGGCGAGCAGCGATCACCTGGTCAAGCGGATACCCTTCTTCGGGCATCCCCCGCATTCTTCTACTCCGCCTATGGACCGGATTCTGCCGACGGAGCCCTTCGCCGTGGATTGCGGGCGGCTCCAGCTCCTCCGTTGGGTAGAGGGTGAGGTACCGTTGCTCGACGTACCACTTGGGGTGAGGCCCGGGGAACCCGGCAACCAGAATCCAAGG
>PWGF01000248.1 GCA_003554375.1 Spirochaetaceae bacterium | reverse complement strand
GTCGCGGCCGCGCCTCTCGGAGAGGGAGGCTCCACGGCATGGGCCCAGGGAGGCGTTGCCGCTGCGCTCGGAGCCGACGATGCTCCTGAGCTCCATGCGGCGGATACCGTTGCCGCGGGCGGGGGGCTGGTCGATCCCGATATCGCCCGTCTCGTGGCGCGGGAAGCGCCGCGCTGTATCCGGTGCCTGTCGGAGCTGGGCGCGCCGTTCGATCGCTCGCATGACGGCGAGTTTTCGCTTGGGCTCGAGGGAGCGCACACGAGACGTCGGACCGTCCGAGTCGGTGGCGACAGCATCGGCCATGCGATGCTCGCCACGCTGAGGAGCGCTCTGGTCCGCGCCGATTCGGTCCGGGTGATCGAAGGCAAGCGCGCGGTGGACCTCGTTGTGGAGAGGGGAGTGGTGACGGGGGTGCGCGTGCGCCAGGCACGGGCGGCAGGCGAGAGCAGCGAGCTGTTCGGTTTCGGCGAGGGGCAATCGAATAGTGACGATGAGATACTCCCGGCGCGTGCGGTGGTGCTTGCTACCGGCGGAGTGGGCGGGCTCTACCGGTATACGACGAATCCGCGAACGGTCTGCGGAAGCGGCCTCGCCCTTGCGGGGCGAGCCGGCGCCACGCTGCGAGATCTGGAATTCGTGCAGTTCCACCCGACCGCGGTCGATCTCTACCAGGACGAGGACGAACGGGAGTTCGGCCGCGTGCCGGAGGGTTCGATGCCGCTGGCGACCGAGGCGCTTCGGGGCGAAGGAGCGCGACTGGTGGACGACCAGGGGCGTGCGGTTCTGGATCAGGTTCCGGGTGGCGAGCTGGCTTCTCGAGACGTGGTGGCTCGCGCGATTTTCGGCAGACTCCGAGAAGGGCGGCGGGTCTATCTGGATGCGCGCGAAGCGGTTGGCAGGGAGTTTCCCGATCGCTTCCCGCGCGTCTTTGCGGCATGCCGGGACGCCGGGATGGATCCGCGTTCCGAGCTGATCCCGGTTCGTCCGGCGGCGCACTACCATATGGGCGGGGTGGCGGTGGACCGCCGCGGACGGAGCGACGTGCCCGGTCTGTGGGCGTGCGGAGAGGTTGCAGCCACGGGTCTGCACGGCGCCAACCGGCTTGCCGGCAACTCGCTCGCGGAAGCGCTCGTGTTCGCCCGGCGGATCGCCGGTGACATTGCCCGTATGGTTCCGGCGCGGGGAATCAAGGATCGCTCCGAGTGGAGCGCCGGAAACGGCGGCAGGATCGCGGGAAGGGGAGCCTCAGGGAGAGGAGAGCGCCACGCGGAGGGCCGGAGCAGCGGGTCTGAGGCCGCGGGGAGTGAAGCGTGGGGCCGAGCGCCCGGCGACGCGCCGGAGCTCGAAACGCCGCGGTTGCGGCCGGTGTCCGGGTTTGGGTCGACGGAGGCTGCGAGCGCGGTCGGTGGGAACCGTGACAACGCGGTGGCGCTTGCGCAACGGGTGGCGCTTCTTATGGATCAGCGGGTGGGCGTAGTCCGCGACGGCGCGAGCCTCCGGGAGATGGTCTCTTTCCTGTACCGGATACGAATGCGGACGCAGAGCGACGGGGTGCGGGCGGCCCTTCTGCTGTCGGTGGCGGCGCTCGAGCGTGCCGAGAGCCGAGGGGGACACTATCGGGCGGATGCCGTCGAGGCCGGGGACGCTGTGGAGCGCGGGGCCGCTGCGGAGGGCCGGAAGGCGGTCGGCGCCGAGGCGGCCGACGTGCAGCAGGGCCCAGGCCGGGCGGATGAACGGGACACGAGCGAGCGCCGGGGGATGGCCCGGAGCCGTTGCACGGACGGGGCGACCGGGGTGCAAACTGGGGCGCAAGCGGACGGAAGCCGGTGTATGACGCTCCGGAAGGCGGAACGGATTGCAAGGCGCGTCGCCGAGGAGGAGGATGAGCGGAACCGGGTGGATCCGGCAGCTGGTCGCGTTCCAACCGGGGCGGCAGAAGGCGAGGAGGAGCAGTAATGTCCGGCGGAAGGGAGGAGTTTGCGGCGAACGACGCGGGCGTGACGGGAGCTGCACTGCCGGGACCGTCTGCGCCTCAGGTGGAGGCGGCGGTCCGCCGCGCGCTGGAGGAGGACCTGGGGCGCGCAGGGGACATCACCTCGGCGGCGGTGATCCCGGCGGAGGCGGTGCTCCGCGGTGCTATCATTGCGCGGGAGGGGTGCGTAACGGCGGGGCTCGGCGTGGCGCGGGATGTCTTCCGGCGGGTGGACCCGGAGGTGCGCGTTGATGCGGCGTGTGCGGACGGGGCGCAGGTGGAGCCGGGAGAGTCCGTGCTCCGGGTCGAGGGATGTGCCCGGTCCATTCTGACGGCCGAGCGGACGGCGCTTAACTTCTTGGGGCGGCTCTCCGGGGTGGCGACGGCCACTGCCCGGCTGGTGGCGGCGGCGGGCTCGTATCCGGTGCGGATAGCGGATACCCGGAAAACGACGCCGGGGCTGCGCGCGCTCGAGAAGCATGCGGTGCGTGCCGGGGGCGGCTCCAACCATCGCTTTGGGCTGGACGATGCGGTACTGATCAAGGACAACCACATTGTGGCTGCCGGGGGCGTTGCCTCCGCAGTCCGCCGAGCGCGAGCCGGCGTAGGGCATCTGGTTAAGATCGAGGTGGAGGTGGATACCCTGGAGCAGCTGGCGGAGGCGCTCGAGGCGGGTCCGGACGCGGTGCTTCTGGACAACATGTCGCCCGAGCAGCTGCGCGAGGCGGTGGGCATGGTGGCCGGCCGCGCGGTGACGGAGGCGTCCGGGGGTATATCGCCTGAGACGGTGGCGGCGGTGGCCGAAACCGGCGTAGATGTGATCTCGGTCGGATGGATTACCCACAGCGCTCGGTGTATCGATTTCTCGTTGGACGCGGGCACTGCGTAGCGTGGCGCGCGGGCGCTTCTCGGCGCGGCGGCCGGGAAGCGGGCCCGGTTCTCGGGCGGTGCACGGCCGTTCCGGTGCGGTTCCGTAGTGACCGGGAGTGGTCGGCGGCACGGGCGTGTGGCCGGTGCCGGGTTCGGTGGCCCCGAAAGCGCGTCGGTGCCGGAGGTGCGGCCAAATGCGTGAAGGACGGGAGGGGCGCCCGCCGGGCCGTCCGGATCAGGGGTAGGACGCGGAGCGGCCGGGAAGGGTTCGGACGGGCAGACGGGCCGGCGCGAAGCGGCGGTGTGACGGGCGGGGCCGGGCGGGTCGGCGAGGCGGTCCCGCCGGAAGCCGCGGCGCCCGGGAACGGCTCGATTGGACGCGGCACGGGCCGAGTGCGGGGGAGTGAGTTCGGCCTTCCGGCGGGACGGAACCCCCGGACGGCCTGACCCCGGCGCAGCCCGCGGTACCCGAGCCCGGGAAGCTGGGGACGCGTGTTGGCGGTTTGCGCGAACGGAGGTGCGGGCTGCGGCGGGGGCACGCCCGGAATATTCTGGCCAGAGGGAAGAGGCGGCGGAGCCAGGATCGGAGGTCCTGAGGAGCTGACCGCCGCCAACAATCCGTGCCTCACGCTCCTTAATTGTGGGCGAGGGCGCATTTACGGCGAGGTGCGCAGCGCAGTATCGTGAAGGGAAGGAGGATGTCGATATGCGCGCATGGAGATCCGTGCTGGGGCTCGTTCTTCTTGTTGGACTGGTGGTGCCTGCGGGGGCGGAGGTGCTTGCGCCGCCGCCGGTACCGGAGCATCCGTTCCACGGGGAGGACGGGGTGCTTCCGGATGCGACGACGTGGCTTTCGTTGCAGCGCTTTACGGAGGGCTCGGGAGATCCGGATCACAACTACCACTACGATCTGGGGAGCCGGTTCGTGTTTTGGCGGGGCGATCCGTTTTCGGTGGAAGGGGAGATCAGGATGATCTTTCAGAGTGAGATGCCTTCGGACTGGAGTGACAATCCGTGGCTGATCGATTCGTCGGCGCTGGTGGTGGGGCAGACTTTGCGCGCGCGCTATCGGATCGGCGACGGCTCGATTCTGGGGTATTTCCACCATAACTCGAAGCATGACCTGGACCGGAAGCGGCGCCGGACGCCGATCCACGATGCGGTGGGCGTGAAGGGGATCTCGCCGCTCTGGAAAGGCGAGCACCCGCTTGATCGGTCGGGGGAATGGGCGGCGTGGCTGACTGGGCGGCTGGAGTATGCGCTGGAGCCGGTCTTCCAGATG
>PWGF01000065.1 GCA_003554375.1 Spirochaetaceae bacterium | reverse complement strand
GAGGACAAGCACCCCTTCATGTCCCGTGAGAACACTACACGACATTATAACGGAAATGGAGGATTTTCCCAAGTATCGGCCGGTCAACCGGTACATAGGGACAGCGCGCCGCATTCTGCAGGTCGCCCCCGGCTAACTGCCCAAACCCCGTCGGCAGCGGCAGTGACCCGCCGGCGGTCCATTCCACACTCCGGTAGCCCTTTCCGGAGAACTACAGGCCGTCCACCAGCCGCTCCAGAGAACGCTCGGCTTCTCGCGAGTCCGGATCGATGTCGAGCGCGTTTCGGTACGCTTCCTCGGCTGCCGATTCGTCACCGGCAAGCTCACGCGCCGTTCCGACCTCCACCCACCACTCAGCGTTCGTCGGCCGGTGATCGACGGCGGCGGTGAGGGCCATATCGGCATTGTAGTATTCGCCGAAGCTGAGGAACACCTGCCCCATCATGTAGTATACATCGGCAATGAAGCGTCCGTCCGGAGCCGTCTCCGCATAGCGCTCCAAGTACTGCAGAGCCTCCCGGAAGCGCTCCAATCGGTACAGCGACGTTGCCCGTATATGAAGAAGTCGATGATCCACAGGGGCGAACTCAAGCGCTTCCTGTGCCGAATCCGCCGCTTCTTCATACCGCCCCAGCGCCATCAAACTCCAGCCGAGCACGGTGTAGGCATCACGGTTTGCCGGGTTTTCTTCGATTTCGGCACGGGTAATGGCCACCGCTTCCCGGTATTCACCGAGCCTGTATGCCTCCAGTGCATCCGGATCGTCAGCCGGCAACGGCGCTGCAGCCCATATCATCGCTGTCAGGAACCAGACGAACCGGTGTTCCCTCACGACGCTCCCTCACTCAGGTGCGGCATCCATTCGGCAGGTTCCGTTGAACACTGCTCCGCGCTGCATGATTATCTCCGGACTGTTGATCTTTCCGTCGATGCGAGAGCCTGAAAACAGCTCCAATCGACTGTTGGCTGCCACGTTCCCGTGTATCCGACCTTTGACGCTTACCACCCGTGCACGCACCTCCGCCTGCACGGTTGCGTTGGAGCTCACGAACAGATCGCTCTCCGCATCAATGGTGCCTTGGACATGTCCCTTTATCAGGATGGGAGTCTGGAAGGACATTTCTCCATCGAACTCGACATCTTCGCCGAGCACAGTATCCAGCTCCGACTCATCGATTGTGCGTATGCGCAGGTCCGACATAACCCTCCTGCTCAATTGCTTGGGCATAGTATGGCCGTTCGCTCTTCCTGTCAACCTTACCCCTTAGGCCAACCTTCCTGCCGACTACCTCCGAGCGAATTGCGCCTCTCTTCGTCTCGGAGGCGCCCCTCTTCCTCTCGGAGGCTGGAAAACACGGCCTCGAAACTGCGCGCCACGTCCGACTGTACCTGGGAGGAATACGGGTTGTACCGCTGGAGATCCACGAAAAGCTGCCACGGGTCGTTGCAGGTCTGCTCCACGACATCCAAGAGCTTCCGATAGCCGAGCGTAGCCATTGGGCTTGCTTGAAGCTCGAGGTTCCCAAGTACACGGCCGATCAGATGCGCAATTCCTTGCGTGAATGCCGCCTCACGATCATGTTCTTCCGCTTCCATGAAGTGCACATCAAGACCAAGCTCGCCAAAGAAACCGCCCCACTGCCGAGCGAGCTCCCGCTTCCCTTCCACCGGGCAGACGACCACCGGAAGCCCGCTCAGTCCGTCTCTGGCCGAATCCGGGCCGAACATCGGATGAGTTCCGACAAGTGACTGAGACCTTGGAAAGGTTCGAGCGAGCACCTGAACGGGATGCACTTTCACTGAGCATGTATCCAGAACAACGGTATTGTCGGGAATCCGGGGCGCAATCCGGCTCACCACGTCCTCCAAGGAGGAGATACTCACGCAGAGGAAGAGCGCGTCGCTCGCCAAGACTTCGTCCTCCTCGGCAACCGTTACCCGTTCCGGTATCTCCCGTCCGGGGGAGCGGTTATATCCGATCACATGGTGGCGTGCGGACAATGCGTCCGCCCAGAACGCCCCGAACCGCCCCATCCCGTATACGCCAATTGTCATGGAGCCGATCATACTGCCCGCGGCAAGGAAGCACAAGGATTGCTCCGTTCGTGGCGAAGCATCGGTCGGCCGGACGGTAGAACGCGGTAGCGTGCCGCCCCGCCTCATGCTATAGTCCCAGGTGAACCCATCTAAGAACCAAGAACTGGAGGTATGGTGATGAGTTTTGTTGAACGAATACGTGTGTCAGCTCAGAAGTTGGGAAAATCGCTTATCCTTCCTGAGGGGACTGAAGCCCGGACGGTAGAGGCCGCCACCCGTATTGTAGAAGAAAAGCTCGCGGCTACGGTAACCCTATTGGGGGATCCTGAGTCGGTCTCACGGGCCGCGAAGGAAGCAGGAGTCGAGCTCACCGACGTCGCCGTTGTGGAGCCTACAAAGGATCCCCACACGCTCGAACGTTATGCAACCGAGCTCGTCGAACTGCGAAAACACAAAGGGATGACCCACGAAGCGGCTCAAGAAGAGTTAAGGGATCCTCTTAAGTGGGGTGCCATGATGGTCCGCCTCGGAGACGGCGATGCTATGGTCGCGGGTGCCGAAAACTCCACAGCCGACGTACTTCGTGCCGCCTTCACCATCATAAAGACAAAACCGGGAGTGCAGTCAGCCTCGTCGTGTTTTGTGATGCAGACTCCCCACCAGTCGTACGGGACCAACGGAGCACTGATATTCTCGGACTGTGCCACCATCCCTGATCCGGACGCGTCGCAGTTGGCAGAGATCGCCATCGCAGCTGCGGAGTCGTGCCAAACATTCCTGGAAACCGAGCCAAAAGTGGCGCTCTTGAGCTTCTCAACAAAAGGCTCGGCTGAGCATGAGCGCGTGGCAAAGGTGCGTGATGCCGTGAGGATTGCCCAGGAGCGGAAGCCTGAGTTGGCCCTCGACGGCGAACTCCAAGCGGATGCAGCGCTCGTGCCCAAAGTGGCAACCAAAAAGGCTCCGGACTCCTCGGTGGCCGGCGGCGCCAACGTGCTCGTGTTCCCGGATCTGGACAGCGGCAATATTGGGTACAAGCTCGTTCAGCGATTAGGCGGAGCGGAGGCGTACGGGCCATTCCTCCAAGGCTTCGCTCGTCCGGTCAGCGATCTGAGCCGCGGCTGCTCGGTGGACGATATCGTCAACACCGCGGCTGCAACCCTTTGCCAGACGGAGGAGAGTTGATGAGAATCGCCGTAGTCGGCTACGGGCGCATGGGCCGCGAGATAGAGCAAGCGGCCCTCGCCCGAGGGCACACGTGTTCCGTGCGGGTGGATCCCCATGCCGACGACGTCGAGGCCGGGCATACTGCGGGACACCTTCACAGTGTGGATGTGGCAATCGAGTTCAGTACCGGAGACGCGGTGCTGGACAATGCCCGCGCATATGTGGAGAATCATGTCTCGGCCGTGGTAGGAACCACCGGATGGGAGAACCGGGCGAAGGAGGTGGAAGAGCTCGTCGCTTCAAGTAGCATCGGGTACCTGACCGGCGCCAATTTCTCGCTCGGGGCAAATCTCTTCTTTATGCTTGCCGAGCAGACCGCACAACTCCTCGATGAGTTCGACGACTATGAGCCGATGCTCTTCGAGGTGCATCACCGCGGGAAGCGCGACAGTCCCTCGGGAACAGCGTTGGAAGCGGCGCGGCGAGTTCTTTCCGCGTCAAGCCGGAAGGATTGTCTCGTTACCGAGGCGCTCCATCGTCCGCTCGAGGCGAACGAGATGCACGTGGCATCGATGCGCGGAGGAGCCGTCCCGGGGACCCACGAGCTCGCCTTCGACTCGGCGTTCGACACCATCCGTGTGGCACATGAAGCGCGCACCCGGCAAGGCTTTGCCGTGGGTGCGGTGCGGGCGGCTGAGTGGCTGCAAGGGCGCGCCGGCCGCTTCACGGTCCGAGACTTCATCGAGTCGGCGGTCAGCGGGCGTTGACCGGGGAGTACCTCGCTCTTCCGGCTGCAGCTCAGCCGGTTCGTCGACCGTGTACAAGGAGCAACGATGTTTTCCGGAGTATACACCGCCCTGGTTACCCCCTTTTCCTCGGATGGCCGAATAGACGATGGACGTATGCGGGCTCTGGTGGACGCGCAGATCGACGCGGGCATCGACGGGCTCGTGCCGGTAGGAACCACCGGAGAGAGCCCCACCGTGACGCACGACGAGAACATTCGAATTGTGGAGATCGTAGCGAAGCAGGCCGCGGACCGCGTCCCGGTAATAGCCGGAACCGGCTCCAACAGCACGGCTGAGGCCGTGGACATGACATTGCGAGCCAAGGACGTAGGCGCTACCGCCACGCTCCAGGTCACGCCCTACTACAACAAGCCGAACCAGGAAGGGCTCTATCGCCACTTCATCGAGATCGCCGAAGCGGCGGAACTCCCAGTAATCGTGTACAACATTCCGGGACGAACCGGACGGAACATTGAGAACGATACGATGCTCCGACTGGCGGTCCATCCGGGTATCGCCGCCGTCAAGGAAGCAAGCGGGAGTATCGCTCAGATCATGGACCTCATTTGTAGGAAACCGGATAGCTTCGACGTCCTCGCCGGTGACGACAACTTCGCCTTCCCAACGGTGACAGCCGGCGGAACCGGGGTTATATCGGTGGCAAGCAACGCTCTTCCGCGTGAGATGAAGCGAATGGTCTCCGCGGCCCTGACCGGCGACACCGTCGCGGCTCGGAACGAGCACTACCGCCTGCTGCCTTTCTTCCAAGGGCTATTCCTCGACACAAATCCTATTCCGATCAAGTACGCCATGGCGCGGCTCGGGATGATCGAGGAGATCTACCGGCTGCCGCTCGTCGAGCTTGCCGAAGACCAGAAGCGCCGTCTGGACGAGATCATGACCGATCTCCAGCTGCCGCTGAAATAACCAATCCGGAGCCGCTCGCATCCGGAAGCCGAGCGCGTGGCCCAGCTCTGCAGGCTACACCCCGCCCATAGGGGCATCCGGGCGACATCAAGCCGGCTCTGCCGACCACATCAGCCACATGAGGGCCACGGACTACATCAGGCCGGCTCTGCAGACCACATCAGAGGCCTATGGGGGCTGCGGGCTCCGGCTTAGAGCCGCTCCCCGCGGCGGTTTCCTACCGTTGCCTGTCATCGGGTGAAGCAGCCAAGCGCCGTGCCAAAGCGCGGAGTGCGGGCTCGGAAACCTCAGCCGGGCGAGCCCCGGGATCAACGGCCAAAGACCGGCACAGCGCCTCTATATCGCCGACACTCCGGCCGTCGGCAGCCGGCGTCTCCCCGCCCCCATCGCGTGCCCTGTGTTCCCCGGCAAGCTCCTCGACTACAAGCTTCCGGAGGTTGTTCCAGAGTGTCTTGCGCGGCCTTCGAAACAGCGCCCGGAGAACTCGCGCCGAGCGGCCCACGAGTGGGTCCGCCTCCTCTAATCGTTCCAGTCGCAGCGCCATCGAATCGACGCGAGGTGGAGGGAAAAAGGAACGCGACGATAGCGAGTTCGTCTCGGTAAGCTGATACGCAGATCGCAGCAGCACCGCCAGAGGTCCGTACTCAGGCTCGCCGGGCAGCGCGCGCATACGCTCCGCTACCTCCTTCTGAACCGTGAATACCATCCGACTCGGAAGCACCTCCCGCTCGATCGCCGCGCCGACAATGGAAGCAGCATTGCGATAGGGCAGATTGCCGGCGATACAGTCGGGGGCCCCCCTCTCTTGCTTAGCTCCATGCAACGTACGCAGCACATCGCCGGGCACCACCGTAAGGCGGGAGTAGCCCTCAAACCGCTCCCGCAGAAACTCGATCAGCCCGTGATCGATCTCAAAGACCGTCACCGATGCCCCGGTCTCCAAGAGGCCGGCAGTCAACGCCCCCAAGCCGGGACCGACCTCCCAAACGTGCTCGCTCGACCGAGCCCCGATCATCCGGACGAGGCGTTGCCGAGCAGCCGGCTCAACCAAGAAGTTCTGCCCCCACCGTTTTTTCAGGCTGAGACCGCGATCGCGTAGCAACGAAGATATCGCTTGAGGCGAGTTATCCAGGTTATGGGGAATCTCTCTCATCGCCCCTCCCGAGACGACGTCTATGTCCTGTCGACGTCCTTCTCCGGTGGATGCTTCTTACCAGCAAAAACATACCTAAGACCGCCGGAGCTAGAGCAGGCGCCGCTGCCACGAAGATAACGGCCGCCCGGCCGGTAGCCATCGGAAACTGTCCACCAAGCGATACCATACCGTAGAGCGCCCCGCGCAACAACGCGAGAACGCGGTCCACCACGCTCCCCAACAGAGGAACATCACCGAGAGGCAGCCCGATGAGCGCCACGGCCAGGTACAGCGTCGCCGCCGGTCCGGCTCCCAGACTCACGATGGCTCCAATCGGTCTCAATTCGCCGAATGCGCGCCATGCCGGCAGCGCCGTGCCGGCCTGTGCCCCGAAGGAGGCAGACACCGCCAGAGCAAGCACACGCGGAAGCCGGTACGAAGCAATCGGCGCAAGAAGCGGCACGGCGAGCGCGATCCCTGCAACCGCTGCGTAAGAAAGGGCAAAGCCGAGCTGCCCGGCGTCGGCAGGCGCCAGAACCAGGTGCAGACAGAGCGTTAGGCCCAGCACGTCGATGAGACTCACTCGTCTTCCCAAACGGCGAAACGCCAGCGCCACCACGAACATCACGACCGACCGGAGCAGCGACGCCCGCACGCCCACGACGAGAACATACCCGACGAGGACAAGGGCAGCTACGGGCCGGGCCACAGCTCTTCCAACGATCCGTCGAGCAAGCAAAATGGCGAGCGCGGCAATCACCCCCACGTGCATGCCGCTGAGAGCAAGCACGTGCATCGCTCCGGCGCGGCGGAAGCGCTCGACAGTCATCGGCGGCAACAGGCCTCGGTCCCCCGCGAGGAGCGCGAAGGAAAGACCCCGGTCATCACCCCCGTAACGCGCCCCAATCACCGTCCGAAACCAAGCACGCGCACGCGCGCGAAGAGTCAGCCCCGGAACGCGAATTGCCCCGTCGTCGACAGAGAGCACATGTCCACCGTCGGCTGCGGTCCGTGGAGATCCGTCAAGCTCGAGCTGCATCCCCGGCACAACGACACGCTCGGTCTCCGCAAAAACCGTCGCGGTCGGTCCGGCACCCAACCACCGGGAGCCCGCTCCGGCCTCCGGGTGGAACACGGTCCCGCTCCGGCTCCGGTATTGGTTCACTTCGATGTCAAAGACGATCCGATCTCCCCGGAGACGGGTCGGCTCATCCGCAACGCGTCCGCGAACCCACTCCACCGGTTCCTCCGTGGCAAACCCGCAATCGAGTCGTTCCGGTCCGGCTGTGCCGGACGCCACCCCAGAGCTTGCGCCCAGTACGAATCCAAAGCTCAACGAGACGAGTGCCCCTGCCGCCGTCGCGGCGACTACGCGGGGGCACGCGGTCGCTTTACTGGCGCCCGCTCCCGCTTCGCGGGCCCCGGCGATCGCTTCATTGGCGCCGGTTGTCGCTTCGCCGGAGCCGCCGATCGTTTCACAGGCGCCGGGCCTCCGAAGATGCCGGCGGCGCCCGGGATCGTGCACGCCGGGGTTCCCGACACGCCGGCCTCGGACGCAGCAACGGCCACTCGAGTCACCGCAACACACGCAGGGCCGTACCGGACAGCGCCGGAGGTGGTCCAGAACGATTGCGACCGCAGCGCATGCGATCGCGATTGCGGTTGCCGGCGCGATCCCGCTGCCGCGCGCCAACAGCGCAGTAGCGGCCGCGAGAGCCGGGGGATGCCAAATGAGAGCGAGAAGCCGGTCTCGAGCTCGACCAGTACTTCCCGTAACGGTCGCTTTCCGTGATAAGAGTTGTTCCATGCACCCTCTAGAACCGGAGGGCGTGCACGAATCCTTGGATATTGGCGAAGGTTTGGCGAATAAACGGGCCGGCGGCCAAGAGGGAAGCTAGCGACCGGCCTCTTGGGCAGTGGGATAGCCGGGACGGTTACCTCCGCCGCCACCTCTTTCCGCCGATGAAGAGTGCAGTTTGGTCTCCCCTTCCCGCAGAATGCCGTACACGTACGTAAGGATGATATTCTTCATCTGCGGGCTAGGTGGTTTGGCTTGGATATGGAGCACGCTTACGTTCTTCTTCTGACGATAGCTCACACCCTTGACGGTGCCGGAGAGCACCACATCCTGGTCGTTCACCGTCGTGATCACCTTAACGGGAAGTCCCGGCTTAGCCTTTCCGCCGACAAGCACCGCGGCGCCGTCTTCCGAGATATCCACCATCCGGCAGCGGTAGCCGCCCGACCGATCAGCTACCTCCGATCCCTCGTCGATGGTTCGAAGCGGTTTCAGGATAGCCGGACCATCCAGAGTCGCCCGAACCGAGTTCCGTTTCTGCGCTCGAACAAGCTTGTCGCCGTGAGCGATATGGAGGATCGGGAAACGTCGTTCCAGATAGTCACCGATTACCTTGGCCTCGAAGTAGTATCCGGCATCCTCAGGGCGCCAGAAGTATACCTGTATTCTCTGCCCTTGCCAGCTGAAGCCATACGGTAGGGTCGGACCTTTCGGATACGAGATGGCCAAATACCGCCGCATGTTCTCCACTACCGTGGACGTGTAGACGGCTTTGGTCTGCGGAAGCGTAATCTTGAGCACTTGCCCCTGCTCAAGACTCCGCGTCGACCGCAAGCCAAGACGATACTTGGGCTGCCTGAACTCCACATCCTTACGGAAATCAAAGAGCTTATTCAGGAAGTGGACGGCATCACGATCCTCTTCGCGGTCCTCACTCCGAAAGCGTATAATTGTCCCCCGTATGCAGCGGTCGAGCGTCTTCTCCGACCAGAATAGCGACGTGGGATTGCGCAATCTGTTCTCAACGGCAACCTTTCGCAGCAGGTTGAGCTCCCGGATCCGAAACCCGCTCTCTTTCCCGCGAACGTAGAACTGCAACCAGGGAAAGCGAAAACCTCCGCTCCGTTGTATGAAGAGGGCAAAGAGAGCAGCAAGCACCAGGATAGCTACAAGAGCAGTCCACATACCAAGCTACCTATATAGTGACGCACCGTCGCGCGCCCAAAAGATGGTGAAGTGCACCAGGGTTCCACGCTCATCCCGTCCGCCTTTCTTGCCTCCGCCTCTTTGTAATTCACTTCCGATTGCCGATAACACTACTACATACTTCGGTAACAGCCGCGGATTCCTGAATCCCCGCAAGTATACGAGCCAAGCCAACCGCTGTAAAGAAGCGCCCCTTCGACACGCTCGCCGTTTCGTAAGCTCCGAACGCACCGCTGGACGAGATGCCGGCCCGAACACCCCGCTCTAACCTGGCACCCTGCTCTAATCAGTGGAGACCCGCTTCAGTAGCTCGACGAACTCTTCCTCACTCACAATCTTCAAACCGAGCCGCTGTGCTTTTCTGAGCTTGCTTCCGGCATTTGCTCCCGCCAGAAGATGCGTAACGGCGCTGCTTACATCATTCACGGTACGCCCGCCGCCGGCCCGCACCGCTTCCATAGCCTTGGAGCGTGGCTTGAAGTGCTCAAAGCTCCCGGTGACACACCACGTCTGCCCGGTAAACGGCCCTTCAGTGGCCGAGGACGCACTCGCATCGTGCTCAGCCTCCGTGAAGCGAAGCTCGTGGCGACGGAGCCGCTCTACGATCTGGCGGAGCGAGTCCTTTCTGAGCTCCGCTAGAATATCAGCGGCCATTTTCTCGCCGATGCCCGGAATCGCCGCGAGCGACGCCACATCGTCTCTGTCCGCAGCGCGAAAGAGATCATCGATTGAACGAAACCCCGCCTCGATCAGGAGCTCGCAAATCCGCGGTCCAAGCTCCGGGATCCCAAGACTCGCCAACACCGTGCGGAACGGGCGACTCTTACTCTCTTCCACCGATTCCGCAAGGAGTCCGACTTTGCGTTCGCCGAATCCCTCGTACTGTACAAGCGATCGATAGTCCACCTCGTAGATGTCGGGAATCTCTCGAACCATGCCACGGTCTATGAGGAACTGCAGCGTCTCCGGTCCGAGGTGCTCGATATCCATCTGTCCGCGTCCGACGAAGAAGAACAGCTGCTGCCGCATGCGGTCGGGACAGCGGTAATTCGTACAGAAGTGGTGCGCGCCGAGCCGCTCCAACTTCGTATGGCACGATGGGCAGTGCTCGGGCATCTGCCAGACCGAAAGTCCCGCTTCATTCTTCTCAACGACCCGTTCCACTGCAGGAATCACGTCTCCGCGCCGGCTCACGCTTACCGTATCGCCGATCGATAGCTCGAGCATCTCCACGTAGTCCTGGTTGTGAAGCGTCACGTTGCTGACGGTCGTGCCGGCGATGGCGACCGGCTCCACCCGTGCCACAGGCGTAACGCGACCGGTCCGTCCCACCTGTACATCGACGGAGCGGACCTTCGTGATACCCGCGGGGGATTCGAACTTGTACGCAATCGCCCATCGAGGATGGTGCCCTGTGTAGCCGAGCGCTTCGCGCAGACCGAGATCGTCGATCTTCACCACGATCCCGTCGATCTCGTGAGGCAGCCGATCCCGTTCGCGTGTCACCTCCTCCACGAAGCGCTCCATCTCCGCGCGCCCGCCGGTCACCGCATTCGGCAACATACGCTCGACCTCTTCGGATACGCCGCCATCGTCGGAGAAGACCCCCAGTCGAGGATTCAGCCGGAATCCGCACGTACGGAGCTCCGCGAGGGTCCGAGTATGACTGGGATAGGGGCTTTGCTCGAAATACCCCTCGTAGGCGAACATCTCCAGAGGCACCTGGGCTACCTCGCGCGATTTAACCCTACGCAGCGTGCCCGCGGCAAGGTTTCGGGGGTTGGCATACGCGTTTCCAAAGCGCCGGTTGAGCTCGTTGAAGCGGTCTTTGGGCAGCACGATCTCACCGCGCACCGCTACGGTGTGCGGACGCTCCAGCCGCAAGGGGACGGTGCGGATCGTTCGCACATTGGCGGTCACATCGTTCCCCACGTAGCCGTTTCCGCGTGTGACCGCGCGCTCCAGGCGCCCCTCGCGGTAGTAGAGCACGATACTCACCCCGTCAAGCTTCTCTTCTGCGACGTAGAGCGGTGGCTTATCCGCCTCGCGCGACGTGCGCGTTATGAAAGCCACAAGCTCCTGAAAGCTATACGCCTTGTCGAGTGAGAGAACCGGAACGGTGTGCTCCACCTCCGGGAACTCGGCGCTCAGATCGCTTCCCACCCGGTGGGTGGGAGAATCGGAGCTAACGAGCTCGGGGTATTGCGCCTCAAGCGACTTCAACCGCTCGAAGAGCGCGTCGAACTCTTGGTCCGAGATGAGTGGCTGTCCCTCTACGAAGTAGGCGTACTCGTGCCGTCGGATTTCAGCTCGCAGTCGTTCGATCTCCTGCGCAACGTCCGCGGATGCTACCCTTTCGTCGCTCTGCCTCGCATCGCTCATGTTCCGTCCCGTCTGCCCTCGCTCCAACAGAGCGAGAGCGTTCTACTCATCCTTGACGGCGACCGATGGGCCATGTTGGGCCGACTCGAAGAGTCTCACCACGCAGGTGCACCGGAACCCGGTCTCAGCTGCCTCCGCTCCGGACGAACGCGTCGCGGAATCCGCGCGATCGAGCCATGCTGAGGGCGCTGCCTCGCTCGTCGGATTCGATGGGACCGACGTATGCCCGATACAGCACGGTCCCGTCGCCCATCTCCGCTCTCTCCACTGCGATGGGGTATTCGGCGGAGAGGCGATCGAGCGCTACGCCGGCCGTTCGCGGATCTCGATACGCCCCTACCTGGAGGTAGAACGCCTCGGGCTCCCGCTCACCGATCAACGGAAGGTTCGCTTCCGCCCACCGGTGATCGTCATCGACTTCCTCAGGCTCTTCAGGCTCTTCAGGCTCTTCAGGCTCTACCGCCTCTTCAGGCTCTACCGGCTCTACCGGCTCTACCGGTTCGGCCGGCTCCTCGGGAGGTGGCTCTTCGGGAGACGGCTCCGGAGGGGCATCGCGAGCCGGAGGCGCCTCAGGAGCCGGCTCGGCTTCCTCCGGCAGATCGACCTCGGCTACCTCATCGGGTTGGTCAGGTTCTCGCCTATCCAGGAGTCGTTCCAGCACCTCGGCAATCGGGGAAGGCTCTTCGAGATCCGCGATCCGATCCGCTGGTGACACGGTGCGTTCGGCAACCTCCGCCTTACGCGGGCCCTTCACCTCCGGTAACTCGATATCCGCGAGGGCATACGGTGAAGGGCGCCGGGCAATACCGGCGACATCCTCCGGCACCCGGTCGGGATCGTCTACCAACACCAGCGTATCCTCCGGCCGGCGCGCACGAGGTAGCTCGGCTATTTCGGGCCGATCCGGTGCAACCGGAGGTGGCGTGATATCCGAAGGCTCGTGCGGCGGATCGGGAGGAACAAACCGCGGCGCACGAGGTTCGCGTTCCATAGCTCGGCGAATCTGCTCCGCAAGCCGGCCGGCGTCCGGCTGCTCGGGCTCAGGCGCCTCGATTTCCGGTTCGACTAACTCCGGTTCCGGCTCGTCCAACGCCGG
Organism: Spirochaetaceae bacterium; assembly: GCA_003554375.1. Taxonomy (GTDB): domain Bacteria; phylum Spirochaetota; class Spirochaetia; order DSM-27196; family SKKC01; genus PWGF01. The sequence continues at coordinate 4,923 of PWGF01000065.1, read as the reverse complement.
CCGTTCAACCTCACGGTCCGCGATCATCGGCTCCTCAGCACGCCGGTCCGGCTCAGGAAGCTCCGATACCGGCTCCGGCGGTTCTTCGAGGTCTTCTACTCTGACGATTCGTTCGAGTATGTCCCGATCGATCCGCGGGGGAGCCGGGAGAGCCGGATCCACTTCCACGGTCAAAGGGTCGGGCTCCACCTGACGAAACTCTCGCGCCAACTCATCTTCGTCCGGCCTCCTCCCCGGGTGCACCGGGACTTCCCGCTCGAAGCGTTCTCGCAGCCGCGCAATGCGCTCTTCGGGACTCAGAGGGCGTGCGTACGGCCCCTCCATACGGGTCGGCTCCTCAATCTCAAATCGCCGCCCAGTCTCCTCAGGAACCCCGAGATCCCGCACCCGTATCCGCGTGGTATCGTCCTCCGAGAGGCCCAACCGACGCGCCAACTCAGGCGCGGCTTCCAGGAGTACGCCGGGCGATTCGGGCCTGCCGGTCACAGCCGCTTCCTGCTGCTCACCGGTCTCCAGATTCACGATCTCAACCCTGCTACCAGGCGCCGCGACGCTGGTCAAGACGTACAATCCGTCTGCCGCAAACTGCTCCTCATCCCCTCGGAGTGCACTCCCTTCCCATTCGGACGCGGCAGCCACGGCTACCCCGACAAACGCCAGCAAGAGGGCGAAGGCTATTCGATTTCTCCACATAAGCCCTCCGTTCCGCGCGTTACCGGAAAATGGACGCGCGGCCCTTGATACTACCTAGTCTAACCCGGCTTGCATGATTTCGTCAGCAGCCTTTGAAGCAGCCCTGTGTACCGCCGCGGTTGCACCGCTGCTTTTGTCACCGTCTTCGAGCCTCACATCTATCTCGCCTCGCAGCACCCGCTCGCCGGAGTCCACCTCAACCAGCTTGTATGCAAGACCTTCCGGGCGATGCGCGTCTCCGCCAATCTCCGAAACCATGACTTCGATCACTATCAGGTGCCCTCCACCGGCTTCCCGGACCGTGGCGAGGAGCTCATCACTCGCCGGCGCCGGTTGAGCGGTCGGAGGAAGACTCGAGATAACCCGCCCTTCTTCAAAGAATACGGCCATCACTGCGTCTTCAGCCGCCGCCAAGAGCTCGAGAAGCTCCTCCCCCTCTTGCAGCGCCTCGGATCCTTCCTCGCCGGCACCCGCTACGCCGGTGTGGACCATTGCCACCTCTGCATTGACCATCGACACCGCCGCCACGCCGACGATCAGCGCGAGCACACAGAGTCGCCGAGCCGGCCGGTTGACGGTGCGACGGCTCACGGCGCGCGCGCAGTCGGCATTCTCGGTGTTCGTCATAGCAAGACCTCCCGTGTTCCGATTGTCGGCATCTCCGAGCAGGCCTGAAATACCGGTACTACGAGACAAGGATCGGTTTTCCGCGCGAATGGCGAGATACCTCAGGACACATTGCGCAGAGGCCGTGGGCATGCTATCGTACGACACGCTGAGAGTTCCGGGGCGGCCGTGCCTACAGTACCGAGCCATCAAGCCGCGCTCCGGCGGCAGCGACGGGAAATACCCGCCACCAGAGCCTCTGCCGTCGGTGCTAAGGCACCGCTCTCAGGGGCGGAACGGCGGATCCCGGCTGGAGGGGTATCCTCCTGTCACATCCCTTTACTTCGGACATGTGTAGACGCCGTGGCTCTCTTTGTGATTCAGACCGTCGCAGGAACCGAGGAACGCGTCGCAAGAGCAGTTCGAGCGCTTCCGTACGCGGACGGTCTCGTGGTCTACCATCCCAGGCGCAAGCTTCGCCACCGGCGCCGGGGAAAGGCATTCGACGCCGAGGTGTCGCTCTTCCCGGGATATCTCTTCGTGGAGACTACCGACGCGCACCGCTCGGATGCGGAGATTCTCTCCTCGGAGTTTCTGCGACAAGCCCGCCAGATTACCGGTTTTGTTCGGTTCCTCGGCGACGGCGGCGTTCCGCGCCCGTTGGAAGGTGATGACCTTCGGCTCATACGACATCTGCTCTCCTACGGGGAGGTGATCGGCAAATCCGTTGTCAGCTTCGATAAGAACCAGAGGATCCGGGTTGAGCACGGGCCAATGAGCGGCTTGGAAGGGCGCATCGTCAAGGTGGATAAACGGAAAGGTCGTGCGCGCGTCCGCCTCGACCTGTATGCTGAGAGCTTTCTGGTGGACTTCGGGTTCGAGGTACTTGTGCCCGGAACCGAATCGTCCGAGATTTCAAACAGATGAGCGGTGGTAGGCATCCTCGAGTCTACATAGTCGGCGCCGGCTTTGCCGGTATGTCGATTGCAATGGAGCTACACCGGAAACGCGTCCTCGGTGAAGTAACGGCGTTCCTGGACGACGATCCGGCCAAGATCGGGACCCGGATTGAAGGGATCCCCGTGCTCGGCCCGATCGCCGACGTGGTAACGCTTCTGAACAAACGCCCTGCCGACGAGGCGCTGATCGCTATCCCCGGAGCGTCCCAAGAACGGATTCGCAGTGTGTACCGCCTTCTGGAGCAAGCTGATTTCGCCCGAATTCGCATTCTTCCGTCGATTTCGCAAGTCCTACAGGGCGAGGCGCATCTCATCCAGGCTCGCGACGTCGATCCGCAGGACCTACTTGGCCGCACCCCCGTTCATATCGATCTTAAACAGAGCCTCAAATACCTTCGAGGCAAACGAGTTGTGGTCACCGGCGCCGGAGGCACCATCGGCAGTGAGCTCTGCCGCCAGCTCCTTTCAGGAGGCGCCGAACGGCTGTATCTCTTCGGGCACGGCGAAAACAGTATCTACGATATTGAGCGGGAGCTGCGCCTGCTCCAGGAGGAAGGCGTCGGCGAGCGCGCGACCATCGTTCCAGTCATCGGCGAGCTCCAGGATTCGGAGTTCATGCGCTTCATTCTCCGCCGTCTCCAAGCCGACGTGATATTCCATGCCGCTGCTCACAAGCACGTGCCGCTCTCCGAGACCAACCCGGTAGGAACTATCGCCAACAACGTCTTCGGAACCCAGAACCTCGTACAAGCGGCACGCGAAGCCGGAACGACGAGGCTGGTTTTCGTCTCAACGGACAAAGTGGTGGAGCCCCGCTCGGTATACGGTGTCTCCAAGCGCATCGCTGAGGAAATCGTCCTGCAGGCCAGCGATGGAGAGCACGATTACATGGTGGTTCGCTTCGGGAATGTGCTGGGAGCGCGGGGGAGCATTATCCCACTCTTCCAGAAACAGATTCGAAAGGGAGGCCCCGTAACCATCACCCACCCGGATGCAACGCGATACTTCATGACGATTCCCGAAGCGGCAAGTCTCGTTCTCAAAGTGGGCGGCGTCGGCGATTCCGGGGGGCTCTACCTCCTGGACATGGGTTCGCCGATCTCGATACACGAATTGGCCGAGCAGCTCGTGCGCTTCTACGGTTTCGAGCCGCACCGAGAGATCTCGTTTGCTTACACCGGCTTGCGCCCGGGCGAAAAGCTCCATGAGGAGCTGACCGACTCACATGAGAAGCCGGAAGAGACCGAATACGAGAAGATCCTCCACGTCCGCCGCACGGGGTGGGAGCGTACCCACACCGACGCCATCTTGCGTTCATTGCGGCCCGTATGCACAAAGCACCCCGACGATCCGGGGCAATACCGGAACCGGCGGCGCCTTCGCGAGATTCTCGCCGAACACTTCCCGTCGCTCCCGACTCGCGAAGACGAGCCCGAATACTGAAAGGCGAGTATTGAAAGACGAATGCTGAAAGGCGAGTATTGGGCTATCCAACGCTATGGCAGCCGGCCTTGAGAACTGCGAGGATCGCTGAGTGAGCATGAACGAAGAGGAACAGACCGATCAGAACGAGTACCCGGCAAACGCAACTCAGCAATCTGCGCGGACGGAGGAGCCCGCGCAGGCAGAGCAGTCTGCTTGCTCGACGCTTTCGGTGCCCCTGGCCCAACCCGATATCGGCCCGGCGGAAGAGGAGGCAGTGCGCCGCGTCCTCCGGAGCGGCTGGCTCACCACCGGCAGCGAAGCGGCCGCGTTCGAGTCGGAGGTAGGACGCTACGTCGGTAGCGCTCAGGCGGTGGCCGTAAGCTCCGCCACGGCCGGGCTGCACTTGGCCCTGGACGCGCTCGGGGTAGGCCCCGGCGATATGGTAGCGATGAGCCCGTATACCTTTGTCTCCACGGCGCATGCGGTGCGTCGCGTCGGGGCCGATCCGCTCTTCTGTGACATCGAGCCTGACGGGTACCACATCGACCCGACGGCACTCGAGCGAACGCTGATACAGGCGCAGCGCCCCGTGCGCGCGATAGTCGTTGTGCATCTGGGCGGGGCGGCGTGTCCGATGAGCGACATTCTCACGATCGGGCGCAAACACGGGATTCCGGTAGTCGAGGACGCAGCCCAAGCCTTCGGCGCGACCGACCCTGACTCCGGCCACGCCCGGGTGGGAACCATTGGAACGGTTGGAGTGTACTCCTTTTACGCAAACAAGCCGCTCACCACCGGCGAAGGTGGCATGCTCGTAACGGACAACGAGGAGCTGGCGGCGCGAGCTCGACTCATGCGGCACCATGGAATCGATCGACCGGTCTGGGATCGGTATCGGAACCCCGCCGCAACCTGGGAGTACGACGTAATCGAAGCCGGACACAAGTACAACCTCCCCGATCTTCTTGCCGCGCTCGGACGGGTGCAGTTGGCGCGCACCGAGGAACTGGCGGCGGCGAGGCGCCAACGGGCGCACTACTACCTGCGTGAGCTTGCGGATGTGCCGGGACTCCGCTTGCCGGCGGATCATCCGGGCCATGTCTGGCATCTCTTTCTGTTGCGCATGCCACCGGCACAGCGAAACAGAGTGGCCGCCGACCTCCAGCAAAACGGCATCGGGGTCTCGCTTCATTTTCGGCCGGTGCACTGCATGACCTACTACGCCGAGCGTTACCGGCTC
>PWGF01000340.1 GCA_003554375.1 Spirochaetaceae bacterium | reverse complement strand
CGGCGCAGTGAGGCGCGAGCCGCAACGCCTCCATTGAGTGCAAAGGTGAGCGCAGAGATGAGCGCAAAGGGAAGGGGCCTTTGAGATGATCGAATTCCAAGAGGTCAGGAAAGAGTACGGAACCGTAGTGGCTCTGGACGGGGTGAGCTTCACCGTGCCCGACGGAACGGTGACGGTGTTGATCGGCCCGTCCGGCTGCGGAAAATCCACTTCGCTCAAGCTCATTAACCGCCTTCTGGAGCCGACCGACGGCTATGTCCGAGTGGACGGGCGCCCGGTGAAAACCTTCTCCCCACACGATTTGCGTCGCGGCATCGGGTACGTCATCCAGAGCGTCGGCCTCTTCCCGCATATGACGGTGGAAGCCAATATCGGGATCGTACCTCGCCTTTTGGGTTGGTCGCGGGCGGATCGCAAAACCAGGGCACGGGAGCTACTGGAGCTAATCGGCCTCGATCCGGAGCAGTACGCGGGGAAGTTTCCGGCACAGCTTTCCGGGGGCGAAGCGCAGCGTGTCGGGGTTGCCAGGGCGCTGGCAGCTAATCCCCCGATCCTGCTCATGGACGAGCCATTCGGCGCGGTTGACCCGTTGAATCGTGAGGTACTCCAGCAGGAGTTTCTGCGGGTGCAACAGAAACTCAGAAAGACCGTCGTGTTTGTGACGCACGATCTGGATGAGGCCATTACCGTGGCGGACCATGTGGTGATAATGGACCGGGGAAGGGTCGTTCAACAGGGTACGCCGGAAGAGATACTCGCCCGCCCCAGAGACGATTTCGTTCGAAGCTTCGTAGGTACTGATCGTTCGTTGCGCCGATTGGTGCGGTTCACCACGGGCGAATACGTTGAGCCCGCCTACCGGTGTCGCCTCGATGCGGACCTGGCGGAGGCAACACCGGTCTTGGAATCGGCCGCCCGTGCCGGGGCGATCGTCTATGCGGTGGACGCTGAGGGGCGGCTCCGCGGCACGGTGGGCGAAACGAGACGTGCCCTCTCGGCAGGGACAGAACCGGATTCAGGAGCGCATTCGAGCTCTCCGGCGGCAGACTCCGACTCCCCCTCAAGCGGCAGTGCTTGTGCGGAGCGACAGGGCGGAGAGCCCGAATCGCCCGCACGCGGACAAGCGCGAACGGTGGCGGAAATCTATGAGTCGTGGGATCAGTTAGGCGCGCCGGAGTCGCTTTCAGCCGGCTCGAGCCTTCGCGAAGCGCTCTCTCAGCTGCTGACTGCCTCCCATGGAGAGGTTCCGGTTGTCGACGGGGAAGGGCGTCTCCTCGGGCGCGTAACCTTGAAGAGCGTCCGGGCCGCGGGTGAGGCGGCTGCGGACCAACGTGAGGCGGGGGAGAGGCCTCCGTCGGTTGCTGCAGGGGAAAGAGGGTGAGACGGTGAGCAACCGGCGCACCTGTTCACGTTGGATAAGTGGGCTTCTGGCCGTCGCCCTCGGGTTTTTTGTTTTCCATGAGCCTACCCGGTACGTCGTACTGCGGACACTCTTTCCGGACCAAGCCGAGCTGATCTATCTCCGGGTGTCGTTGCCCGAATTGCTGCGGCAGCATCTGGTCTTGGTGGTGGTATCGAGCTTGCTGGCTACCGCCGTTGGGCTGACGCTGGGGGTGTTCGTTACGCGAAAAGTAGGCCGCGAGTTCTTGCCTCTGGCACAGGATCTGAGCAGTCTTGCACAGACCTTCCCTCCGGTGGCGGTGCTGGCGCTTGCGGTGCCGATTCTGGGATTCGGGTTTCAGCCCACGGTGGCAGCGCTTTTCGCATATAGCATCCTGCCGATAATGAACAACACGGTTTCGGGCCTCCGTTCAGTGGACGACGCCGTGATAGAGGCATCGATCGGCCAGGGGATGACTCCGCGCCAGCTTCTGTTCATGACCGAGCTACCTCTCGCAGCTCGAGTCATTGTTGCGGGGATCCGCACATCGATAATCATCAACATCGGCACGGCTACGATCGGGGCGACAATCGGAGCAGGAGGGCTGGGAGTCGTCATAGTTGCCGGTTTGGTCCGCAACAATGTTGCTTTCGTGCTTACCGGCGCTCTTGCGGCAGCGGGAGTCGCGCTGCTTACTGACGCTCTATTTGGTAAGTTGGAAGCGATGTTCTACAGCCCGCAGGAGGAGGATAATGGGGACAACGAATGACCTGCAGCGCCGGGATCTCACGCCAGGCGGCCCGGCGGGGGAGTCCCGGGGGGCCGAGGTCGAGCTCATTCGTGAGGCGTTCAGCTACGCACGGCGTTTCACGGGGAAGAGCTTTGTTGTCAAGCTCGATTCCTCCATCATCGATCGACCGGAATTTCCCGTCCTTGTGAAGGATCTCGCTCTTGTAGCGCGGACCGGGATGCGACTTGTGCTGGTACCGGGGGCGACGCGCCGAATCGACGAGGTCCTGGCCCGTGAAGGCAAGGAGCTCGGGTGGGTTGGGGAACGGCGGATTTCCTCTCCCGAGTTGATTCCGGAGGTTAAGATGGCAGCCTTCGATGTGGCGAATCGGCTCATGACCCTCCTGGCCGCCGACGGAATCACCGCGGTTATCGGCAACTGGGTGCGTGCACGGAGCTTGGGAGTCGTCGACGGAGTGGACTATCAGTCGACCGGAACGGTGGACAAGGTTCGGCTGAGCGTGCTCCAGCGCGTCTTGGACGACGGACTGGTGCCGATTTTCCCGTGCATCGGGTGGAGCGCTACCGGGAAGCCGTACAACATATCCTCGGACGAGCTGGCGGCTGCGATAGCAGGCGAACTCCGCGCGGAGAAGCTCCTGTTCATCGGGGAACCGGACGGAGTTGTTTCGAGGAAACACAACATCGAGCTCGAATCCGGTGACGCGGGTGGACCGGCCGTCTCCGAGGGAGACACGGTCAGCAGGCTGACACTGACGGCGGCTCGGCGCTTCTTGAAGCGGAACGAAGGGCGGTGCGATACGGCTACACTGCGGATTCGCCACGCCGTCAGGGCATGTGAGGCCGGAGTTCGGCGCGTACATCTGCTGGACGGCACAAGCGAGGGGTGTCTGCTCAAAGAGGTGTTCTCGAATCTCGGCTCGGGCACGATGATCCACGCCAATGAGTACGAGAGCATTCGCCCGATGGAGGACGCCGACGTCGCCAATGTGTTGCGGTTGATGCACCCCTACGTTGAGGCTGGGCTCCTCTTGCCGAGAAGCGCGGAAGACGTTCAGGCGGCGATTCGGGATTACGCAGTAAGCGAAGTCGACGAGAGCATACGGGCCTGTGCAGCGCTTCATCTCTACGGTTCTTCGTGTGCCGAGCTCGCGGCGCTGGCGGTGGACCGGAGGTTCGCTCACCTGGGGCTCGGAGAGCGGGTGGTTCGATACCTCCTGGACCGGGCGCGAGCTGCCGGGGTGCAGCAGGTGGTTGCGCTCACCACACAGGCCTCGGACTGGTTTGAAGCACTGGGCTTTCGCGAGGGCGACTTGTCCGCTCTTCCGGCTGAGCGCCGTGCCAGATACGACGAGGCTCGGAAACCGCGGGTCCTCGTGAACGATCTCTCGCCGTAGGGTGCCCGGGCAAGCGGCCGTTTGGAGTAACGGAGGAGGCCGGGCAGGCTTCGCGGCGAGGCGGTCTCCGTGGCGAGGCGGTCTCCGTGGCAACCGTGTCAGAAGCTTAGGGTTGTGTTATAGTGGTTTTTCCGGAAGTGTAGAAGAAATGAGTGGTCCGTACCGTGACACGACACACGACATTCACGCGTTTTTAAGATCTACTGAGATTTTCTCCGGTCTGGACGAAGAGGAGATCGAAGCAGTTGCCCGTGGCTCCGCGGTTCGGCAGCTGGAGCCGGAGGAGCACGTGTTTCGGCGGGGTGATGGTGCCCATAGTCTCTACGTCATCTTGGCCGGAACCGTCGCCATCCTGCGTAGCGACGAGAGCAAACAGAGTGAGATCGCTCGGTACGTAACGGGCGAAGTCTTCGGGGAGATAAACTTCTTCATGGAAGCCCCGCGTTCTGCCGATGCCCGGGCGGAGGAGGCCACGACGCTTCTGGTCTTCCCGGGCGAGAACCGCAGCTTCGCGGAGTTCCTCTCCGGTCACCCGCGGGCTTCAGCTCGGTTGCTGCAGCGCCTGATCGGCGTTGTCTCGAACCGGATTCGAAACACCAACCGTTTGATCTCCGAGCGG
>PWGF01000263.1 GCA_003554375.1 Spirochaetaceae bacterium | reverse complement strand
GATCCAGCCAGTTAAGACACCGACGAACGGTCGCTGATTGTCATAACTGGCTGGATCGCGCGGTTGTCGCGGATCTGAGAAGTCGGTGATGCGCCGGCCCTCGCTCCATGCATTTCCGCCGTCGAGGCTCACCGAGGCATATAGTTGGTACCCTTGACCAATACCACGGTCCATCCCCTGAAATAGGAGGTAGTCACGGTCTTCCTCCGCGGCGTGCGCGGGTGCAAAGCTGAGGGTCACGTCACCCTCGCCCACTATTCGCTCGAAATCCGTCCACTCTGCGCCATCTTCGGAGCGTGCGACATAGATCTCCTGTCGCGCTTCCAGGTCCTGGTTTATGAACAGGAGCAAAGAGCCGTCCGCCGACACTGAAAGAGTGGGAGCGACCGCTGTCGCCACCGTAGACAGCTCGGTCACTTCGTCAAACGATTCTCCCCCGTCTTCACTCCGATAGATGACGTGAGTTCGTTCGTCGATCCCCACCACCAGCCAGAGCTCATCTCCTCGCGTCGTGGAGCTGAATACGTGCGGGACGGTTCCGGAAAACGAGACCGGTCCCGCGATATCTTGCGTTACCTCAAAGCTTCGCCCATCCTCGCTAACAGCCGCCGATAGCACGATCTGGCCCCGCCTTCGCTCGGTCCGCTCCACTTCTTGATATAGGACGACCATACGCTCTCCGACGGAGTGCGCCTCCGGATAGGAGGCGCCTTCCGCCTGGATGAAGCGCGGCTCCTCGAAGTAGAGATCGTCAACTGCCCCGACTGCAAAAGGAATACCGACTAGAAGCAGAAGCGACAGAAGCACGAGTGGCCACGCTTGTGCCGTGCCGATGCTTCTGGGGTGATCGGTGATGTGGATTTGGTCCGTACGCTCACGACTCACCGAGTATCCTTCTCCTCAGATCGGAGAGCGGCTCGTAACGGCGGTTATCCTCTTCGCGCCAGAGCTGCTCAACAATGGCAAGCGCCTGGCCGGCTCTTCCATCGAGATAGTGGTTCTCCGCCCGCCGAAAGTCCTGCAGTTCGCCCGAGCTCAGCGTGGCTCGCGTATCGCTTCCGAGGCGCAGCCGCACTTGGTCCAGAAGCCCCGATGCATCATCGTTGTCCGGATCGAGCTCAACCGCCTGTTCCAGCTTCGCGACCGCTTCCTCAAGATCCGCCTGAGCCTCCGACTCAGCGAGAGTCTGAGCATCTTCGTAAAGCGCTTCCGACTCGGTCAACGCCTCTTCGTCCACCGGGGGCGGCCGGATTCCAAGCTCAATCTCCAGGTTCTCGATCTCCTGTTCCAGCCCGGGGAAATCAGGATCTATCTCCTGGAGATCATAGAGGTCGTTGAGCGCCTCCATAGGATCCTCTTCGGCAAGCTCCTGAGCTCTCTGAAAACGTTGCTCGAAGATGTCGGGAAACTCTTCCGGCTCCAGAAGCTCGATGATGCGCAAGCTGAGTACCCGAGCATCCCGATTGAACGGTCGCGCTACGACTACGCTTGCTATGTGCTCTTCCGCTTCCTCAAGAAGATCCTCCGCACGTTCCGCGTTCCCTTCTTCTACAGCCTCCTCCGCCTGCTCGAACTTGTCCTCTGCCAGGCTTAGATAACGTCCCAATGGACGGAACAGAGGATCGGTGTCGGCAAGCTCGCGGTCGGTCTGGAGATTCAATGCGGCTTCGGTCAGGCGCAACCAGTACTGGATCTCGCTGTTGGGCCGCTCGTTTACGGAGTGCCACCGCTCTTCGGCGTCGTGGAGGATATTTTGAGCTTCACGAAAGCGATCCAGCCGATACAATCGCCTTCCTTCCCGGATCAGCTCGCGTACCTGTCGGACCGCAAGCTCGTGACGGGACTCGTGGATTAGAGTTCCCAACTCCACCAAACGCTCATCCACCGCCGCTCGGAACTCAGGATCCTGCTGGTAGTCGAGCGCTTCCACAAGCGCATCTTGAGCACGATCAAAATCGTCTTGGGCACCATCAGGATCTTCGGCTACCCGCTGTTCCGCTCTGTCGAGAATCTCCCGCACATCATCGCGAAGCTCTGCTGCGTCGGCGACGCGTTGTTCGGCGCGGTCGAATAGCTCGTGAATGCGCTCGTGCTCTCTCTCGACCGCCTCAAGAAGTGCCGCCAGATCGCGGCGTTCACCGTCAAGCGGTGGGCGATCGTGGATGAAGGGGGATGCGTCGGCGGCCTGCCGGTAGCGCTGTTCCACCGCTGAGCGCAACCCCTGGACTTCCTCGCGCAACGGATCGAGTCGGTCCCGGCCAAGCTGAGGGTATCGGTAGAGGCGCTCCTCCGTTTCCTCCGGGTCGTGTTCGACCGGATCCGGTTGCTCCGGCACATTTCCGACGTATTCGTAGGACACACCCTGGAACGCCACGTGCTCGGCGGATGCCGCCTCCCGCCGTAGCTCAGTCAAGCTATCCTCCAGACGTTGCCGTTCCCGTGCTATCACCGCCCCGAGAGCCTGAGCAGCTTCATCGGCTGCTACCTCAAGCGCTTGTTCAACAATCTCTACCGCCGTTTCCGCACGGGCTCGGTCCGACTCCGGAACCTCGCTCTCTTCCGCAGCCGCCCGGTCCGGAAGGGCGTCTCCGGTGTCCGCATCGCCGACGGTATCGAGAAGCGGTTCTGGTGCAGGCGCATCAAGGTTCTGCCGCAGTAACGCGAGACTCCCGTGTACCGCCTCGAGCTCGTCGGTGTACTGCTCGAGCTCGCCGAGTGGCGCTCGCTCGTAATCGATCTCCGCGAGCCCTTCATCGAGAAGCTGCGACGCAGTAGCCACTCGGTCCGCGGCAAACCGGGATGTCGCAGCCCCGTGCGTCTCACCGACTCGCCTGGCTATGTGAGTGTGCCGGGCTTCCGGCGCGGCTGCAGCGATCTCCGTTGCTTGACGGTCATGCGCGCTCGAGATGAGCTCCAACAACTCGAAGCTTCGACGCGCGTGCTCGAACTCAGCGGCGGAGGCTGCAAAGCTCGCTCGCTCAAAGGCGTCGACCCCGGCGCTGAAGCTGTCGTCCCCGCGGACGGTCGCAACGTTCGTCACGGTTTCCGTTTCCTTTTCGAGAAGGCCGCGAACGGCAGCCGACATACCTTCGTGGCCTTCCCCGGCTCGTCGACCGTACGCGAACCAGGATAGGAAGGTTGGATACGGATCGAGCGAATCGTCTTGCCGAACTCGTTGCGTAATCCTGCTTACCTCGGTCATCCTGGCGCCCAGCTCGACAAGACGCCGTTCGATGGCGTGGATCTGCTGCACGTGGTCCAGGAGCTCTTGTGTGGGAAGTAGCTCTTCCGTATCGGCCTCCTCGATTCCCTCAACCGTCCGGGAAAGACGGTTGCCGCCGTCGAGCGCATCTCTTCCCAGCTCCCGGAGCTCCTCCTCCGCCTCCAGCGCCGGTTGCACGACTCGGTCGCGATCGTAGTCCTCCTTACGGAACTCGTCGCGGAGAAGGCCAAGCTCCTCGATGTACAGCTCGAGCGCTCGAAGGTGCTGACCGTTCGCCATAAGCCGGACAGCTTCCTCGGTGAGTCGATCGAATCGAGCCACGTTGTAGCGCAATGTAACGATCGTTCGTCGCCGCTCGATCTCACGGGCCGCTCGCGGACTCGGCGCCGCATCAAGCTCCTCCATGGCATCCAGGAGCTCCAGCGCTCGCTCATAGTTGTCCGGTTCCGTTTCCAAAACATCGACAAGCTCGGCGAAGAGCTCATTGAACTCGTTACGGATTCCGCGAATCCGTCTCAGAAGGCGTTCCGCCTCGTCGAAACGCTCGGGCTGCCGCTCCAAGACCGACTCCAGAAGCTCGACCGCCTCATTCAAGCGATTCGCCTCCACGAGCTCTTCCGCCTGTTCGACAGGATCCTCGCGTGCTCCTCGAGCCTCCGCGATGAAAGAGTTACCTACGAGAAGCACGGCTGCAATGAGGAGGAAGCAGAATGCCGGCGCTCCCGGCGCGTTTCGAGCCATGGTGGATTCTGTTACTCCCGTGACCATAGACGAATAGCGAAACCGCTGGTCCGAAGGATACTGTACGTCCGCGTTTCCCGCACAAGCTTCACCGCATACTCCTCCTACATTAACCTACACCCTTTTCCGCTGTGACGACAATCATCGAACAAAACTGTGACCGCTGGATTATAGCTGCTTGGGCGTGTATACTTTGTATTAGGTAACCGGATATGCGCGCCATTCGGCGGGGAAGCGCCATAGTACTATTTCTCTGTCTTGTAGCCGCTCGCGGTAGCGCCTTTGAAGAGTTCTACGCCGGCGTGAGCGAGCTACTGGAGGACTCCTGGGCGGCCAATACCGGCATGACCGTCTTCCCGATTCTGGAGCTCCCGATGGGTGGGGCACGGGAGGGAATGGGAAACGCCTTTTCCGCGGTTTCCTCGGACGCCACGGCGCTCTACGCGAACCCGGCTTCCACGGCTGTTCTCCCCTTTACCGAGCTCTCCGTGACGCACAAGAACTACATCGCCGACACATCGGTAGAAGCGCTCGATTACACGGTTCGATTCCAGGAGCTTGGCCTAGGAGGGGGGATGCGGTATCTTCACGTACCGTTCACAGGGCGCGACGAGTTCGGCAGACAAACGGTGACTACACGGTATGCGGAAGTTGTGGGCACCGCGAATGTGGCGTACAACTTCTTCCGAAGTTACTATTTCCATGGTCTCGCTCTTGGTGCCAACGCTTCGGTGGTTCATAGATCCGTACCGGAGTCGATTGCGGCGGAGCAAAGCGCAACTGCGCCGATCTTCGATCTCGGCTTGTTGACTCGTTTCAACTTCCTTAAGGGCTACACCGCCCGGGAACGCAATTTCTCGGTGGCGGTGGTAGCACGGAACTTCGGACCGTCGGCGCTTGGCGAGCCGCCGCCCGCGCACGTTGCCGCCGGCCTCTCGTACAAACCGATTCGCCCTCTGACGATATCCGCGGAGGGAGCTTTGCCGGTATCGCTGGTACCGGATGTGCCGGCCGCCCCACCGTCGGTGGCCGCCGGAGCCTCGCTGGAGATGACGGACTTTCTCACCGCCTACGCCGGACTCAACGTCAAAGGCGGAAACCCGCGCCTTGCCGTGGGAACCGATGTAGCGCTGAGCGAAGTCACGTTGTCGGCTACGTATACGCTCGACATGCTGACTCAGCTCTCCGGTCCGGACAATTTCACGATCCAGGCACGTCTCAATTTCGGGGATCGAGGGCGGCATCAGCGCAGGGAACGTTTGGAGGACTACTACCGAGCCGGCCTGCGCGCGTTAGCGCGTGGGGAGCTGGAAGAGGCTGCGGAGGAATTCGAGTCTGCTCTGGACGTCGATGATCGATTTCAGCCCGCCCGCGAGGCGCTTAACACGGTTGAGGAGAGTATAGCGCTGCAGGAACGGATCGAAACGTTGGGCGATCTGGAACGTGCCGAAGAGGATGCTGATTTGGATCTCGATGATATCGAGGCAAATGGCGATGAAGAGGTCGACGACGAGGTCGAAAACGAGGTCCAAGACGAGGCGCGGATCGATGGCGGGCCGACGGACGACGCCGACGAATAACCGCATTGACCGGCAAACGGATACAGGTCAAGAGATACATTGGTCCGCCGGGGACGGACAGCCAGGACCGGTCCGACGGTGAACCAACTAGGTGGGAGCCGTCTCCCGGAGCCCTAACGAGTGATGCAGAGCGCGGTAGAGAGCAAACAGCGGGATGTCCAGCTTCCTAGCTTCCGCCCACCGTACCAGGGTACGCGGATCTGTGTCCCGCTTAACAAGCCGGTTGCGGTGCACGCGTCTCAGCCTGCGCTCCGCTCTTCGAAAGCCGAAGCGCATCTCCAGGTAGCGGATTACCTCCCGTATAAGTTCCGGTTCGTCGAAGCCTGTCGGCATCAACGCCTCGGAGGGCGATAACGCCTGATGCGGTGAAGCGCTCTCGAGCTCATGGAGGAGCCGCTCCAACCGCACGAGATCTGAGTGAGGCTGAAACCGAATTGCGTCCACGGCGCGGCGAAGCTCCAGCCGCTGTTTCACGGCCGAAGGAAGGTGTCGGTCGTGAACGGCCATAATCGCGTAAGCGACGATCGCCGGCACGAGAGCAATCCCCATCCCAACTGCCTGTGACGGCGAAGCCCAGCCGGTGAAATTCAGTAACCCGTAAGAGAGTAAGAGGACGCCGCTAGCGACAAGAAAGCGAGGTATGAAGCGTACCTCCGACATCCAGTCCCATACATCGCGATCGATCCAGCGGTAGAGATCGTCTCGAAAGGATACCAGGGTCCGAATCTCAGGTTCTGCTCCGTAGAGACCGACCGGAACACCAGACCGGAGTACGCGCCGTAGCGATTGTCTGCGGTGAAATGGGTGCAGGAGAAGCTCTGAGCCGTCGGCACGGTATAGGTGGAAGAGGTGGACCGCCTGCTTCCAGTCCATAGGTTAAGGGTAGTCCGATGCCGATAGAGTGTCAAGAAACCGAGCTCTCGGCGAGATCCGGATCAGTCCGGTCAACTTCCTCGTCCGTGTGAGTTTCTTGGCTTTGGGCTCCTTGGCTGGAGAGGTCAGTTTCCGCGCTTTCGACGGCGCGGATCTCTCCGAGTAACGCTTGCTGTCGAAACAGCTCCGCGTACTTGGACGCACTCATCCCCAGAGAGTCTTGGACGAACGGATCGGCGCCGTAAGCAAGCAGGATACGCCCGGCCTCAACAAAGCCCTCCGCCACAGCGAGCATGAGCGCAGTCTGGCCGTTCTTGCTCTTTTGCTCGAGCTCCGCGCCTCTTTCTATGAGGATCCGGACAGCTCTGATATCGCCGCGTCCGGCGGCTTCCATAAGCGCAGTGTTACCGCGGTCGTTGCTCTGCTGGTTGACGTCCGCTCCTCGCTCAACGAGCAAACGGAGCACTTCTTGACGGCCGTTTCGGACCGCCAAGTTCACCAGTGGCACTCCGAAACTGTCTCGCGTGTTCGGGCTGAAACCGGCGCGTAGGAAGCTCTCCACTGCACGCACATCTCCCTGCGCAACACTATCGGCAAAGGAGTCCGCTGTAATGCTCAAACCCATTTCAATGAGCTCGTCGCGGGCAGTGTGCACGATCTGAGCGGTCAGCCAATCGTCCAAGTCTCGAGTGATGTGCCGTACGAGGTCCGGCACTCTGCTGAAACAGGGAAATGCTGTCAGATATGGAGGGACCGGGTCGTGCTCGTCGTCTACGAACACGCTGATGGCTCTATCCGCTCCCATTGCATAACCGGCTATGAAGCTGGTCCAGCGACTGCGCACCGCTCGTGGGGAGAGAAACAGAACGATATGTACGAGGTCAGACATCGTCATGCTCAGCTCTTCAGAGCTCAGCTGTTCCCATTTGCGACCTACCCGGAACGCACGAACTGCAATGTCACTTTGTACGCACGAGGCGCGGACGTCCCGCGCGCGTCTATCGCGCTCACTGTCAAAGAAGAAACCTACATGCACGCGCTTCCTCCAAGAAGACCTAATGCGTGATTTGGACGGGCTGCTGCGCTACGGGCAACCCGTCGGAGCTGCCGGCACGAACCCTAACGACTACAATACAAAGTATCAAACACGCTACGGGTGTTTGTCCAACGGCTCCAAAAGCAAAGCTCCTTCGTAGCACTACGGGCGCTACTCCGTCGGAGCTACGCCGTAGGACTAGGAAGAAGAGTTGGGCGTAGGATTATCCGGCGCAACGTTATCATAAACGTCATCATACGATTTGGAGGATGTGCCGGAGTTGTGGTCCGGAGACGGTCTGTCGACGCCGGTTTCGGAGCTCTCATGTCCGGCGGCTGATACGCAACCACTGAAGACCTCTTGCAGCACTCGTTCGATTCCCGCCTGAAGCTCCAGATAGACTCCCTGTAAGTCGGACGTGCGCTCCCGGACCGCGAGATCGTTCGGGTCGATAAGGAGTTGGTACGGCTTCATGAAGAGTGCAATCGCCAGCCGTTCCAGAACTTCCGGTGATGGGTACTTCTTCTCGAGCTCTATATCTCCAATGAAGCTTGTGCTGACTCCACAGAGTTCAGCAAGCTTCATCTGTGAGTACCCCAGTCGAAATCTGGCACGCTTGACGTTTCCCGCCAGAATCCCGTGAAGAGAGCTCGATCCGCCCATATCCTCATAGAATGCTTGTCGATAGCCGAACATACAACGCACCATTAGCGGCAACATGAAGCCGCTGATGGCGGCTATGCCATAAGGCCCGTGCGCGAATCGATCGCTTGCGTTTCCGGCGTGAATGCGATATGACCCGCAGGTAACTCCTGTGACTGTTTGCCCTATCCCGGAGCCCGGCCGGCGCGCCGTACGGGAGTCCGGGAGACGCGCCGGGAGCGAGGAGCATAGTCACAGCAAGCACCAGGCACGCTGCCGGAGCCCGGTTACCGTAGTGGGGATACCGGAGTGACTCCGGCACCGCCCGATAGCGAGGGGATGTCCGATACCGAGTGAAGACCCGATACGGAGGGAAGAGATGAAACTGCCGAAACCACCGGCCGCGATCGAGACGAACGAGATTGGGATGCCCAGATTCCTTCGGGGAGGTCAGCGCGGAGCACTTCTTGTACATGGTTATACCGGTGTCGCCGAAGACATGGCGTATCTTGGCGGACAGCTGCATGCTCAAGGCTTCACCGTCTCCATACCGCGGCTTCCCGGCCACGGCACCGTCGGCCTGGACTTTGCTCAGACCAACGGAAGGGATTGGTTCCGCCGAGTCGTGGATGCATGGGCGGACTTGAGACATGTCTGCGATTCCGTGTCGGTTTGCGGGCTGAGCATGGGCGGCATCCTCGCCTCCTTGCTGGCCTCATACGTTTCGGTCGAGCGACTCGTGTTGGCGGCGCCGGCGCTGAAGGTCACGAATCCGCTTCTTCCGCTTGCACCCATTGTCGGCGCGGTAGTCCCCCGAAAAGCGAAAGAGCACACCGAGGAGTATGAGGACCAGCGATACGCCGTGAACGCGCGGGAGTACTGGATGACGGAATGGTATCGGCAGGCGGGCTATCTGCATCGACTTGGGCGCAAGGCCAAGCGCCGTCTCCGGCATATCACCTGCCCTACCCTTACGATCGTATCAGAGCAGGACCGGCTCGTCCCGCTCGCAGTTGCCGACCTGATTCAGCAGCGAATCGGCTCCGACATCCACCGGACGCTCCGGTTGAACGAGAGCCCGCACGTGGTCGTGAACGAATGCGAGCGCGAGCGTGTCGCTGAGGCAGTTCTGAACTGGCTGCAATCGGATGAACGAGAGTTGTGAGCGGCGGTGAGGCCTATTGCCTACCTGACGGCGCCGCGGCTATACTTGCTTCAAGATGTTTGCGTTCGCCATAAAGAAGGCTTTCTTCGACTTCTGGGACAACCTCATCTCGGTTGCCCTGTACAATATCGGTTTCATCGCGCTTCTCGCCTTGTTCGCGTTTCTTCAGGAGGGCGTAGGCGGAATTGCTGCCGGCCTTGAGATCCTGGTGGCCATCGTAGGGATCGTTGCCGCCTTTGGCTACGCCGGGGCGGTCTCGCTCGCAATGCGTGACATCGCTGATTACAACGCGCCAACGTTTCGCGAGTTCCTCGGATATCTGCGTCAGGCTTTTCCGGCCTCCGCCGCTCTCGCGGTGATCTTCATCTTCCAGTTCCTGGTGCTATTTACGGGTATTCCGGTCTACGCCGGCATGCAGAACGCGATCGGCTTCGGAGCTATTGCAATCCTGTTTTGGGCCAGCATCGTGTGGTGGTTGGCCGCCCAGTACTACTTCCCCGTCCGCGCCCGGTTGAACACGGGAATTCGTGCCATCCTGAAGAAGTCTTTCCTACTCTTCTTCGATAACGGAGCATTCAGCGTGGGATTGGCCATCGTAGGCTTAATTGCGGCCGGAATCTCGCTTCCGCTTGCACTCCTGGCCCCCGGCATCGGCGGAGTCATGTTGTGGTATCAGTCTGCCTGTAAGCTGCGGCTCCTCAAATATGATTACCTGGAAGAGAATCCGGATGCCGATCGTAGACGTATTCCGTGGACGGCGCTTCTCCTGGAGGAGCAGGAGCGTGTCGGAAAGAGGACGCTCCGGGGAATGATCTTCCCGTGGAAAGAGTAAGAGTCTGCTTTTGCTCCGCCTACCCGGATCATCGCTCGGCTTTACCTAGTTCGACGGGCCTCACCCACTCTGACGCTTACCCGGTTTGATGAAGGTCAGGGCGGTATTCGAGCTCTCAAACGAAGGGTTCGGGCCCAATGGAGTCGCCGGACGCTTCAAATGCAGATGCCGCCTCACTTGCCAAAGCAAACGCGCCGGCGATGCCTGCCCGGTCTCCGAGGCCCGGAGGCACGATGTAGTTGCCCACGTCTCGCGAGAGCTTGGGATGCTCGATGTAGCCGTTCACCCAGGCTTGTACGCGCTTTCTGATCTCCGGGAAGAGGCCTCTTCGCTGCATGACGCCTCCGCCTAAGACAACAACCGAGGGCGAGACCACGTATGTGTAGACCGCAACTGCTTGCGCCAAGTATTCGGCCACGAGCTGCCAGACTTCATGAGTGTCTTCGAGCTCTCCTCCGGGAACACCGCACCGTTTTTGAATGGCGGGGCCTGACGCCAGCCCTTCCAGACAGTCACCGTGGAACGGGCAGCTTCCCTCAAAGGGATCGAGCGCCGGATCGCGCCGTACCGGGATATGGCCCATCTCGGGGTGCATCAAACCATGCACCATCTGACCGTCCAGCACCGCTCCGCCTCCGACACCGGTACCCACCGTTATGTAGACGACACTCGGCAGCGCTTTGCCGGCTCCCCACCGGTATTCCGCCAGAGCGGCGCCGTTGACGTCCGTATCGAACTTGAACGGCACTCCGAGTCCCCGCGAGAGGAAGTTGCCGACGTCTGTGTTCCTCCAGCCCGGTTTGGGCGTGGTCGTGATGTAACCGTACGTGCGCGAGCTCGGTTCCGGATCCACGGGGCCAAACGAAGCGACTCCCAGTGAAGAGATCGGACCTATCTCGCGTGCCGCGGTCTGGAAGAACTCCAGCGTGCTCCGGAGCGTCTCCTCCGGAGTGGTCGTGGGGAGACGGGTCTCCCGTTCTATTTCGGTAGGCCCTGTTCCTACCGCGCAGACGAACTTGGTGCCGCCGGCTTCTACGGCTGCGTACCGTTTGGTGTCCATTGCTCGAACCTATGTCGAGAGCCGCCGGCTGTCAAGAAACGGGGCAAACGCAGTTGGACGGCGGCCGGCGCCGCGGCGGCGAGTGCCTTGCGTCAGAGGAGAGCCTTCCTTGACAGCTCACGTCGGCCCCTATACGCTGCAATCGCTCTCCGGAGGTGTAAAGCGGATGAATGCCACGTATCGAGATTTTCGCCCCAAGGCCGCCGGCCTCGTGGCCTTGGCAATCATAGTCAGCGTCATTGCCTTGAGCATCGTTCTCAACCTGGGGCCGGCGTACTACTACGGTCTGCAGTTCTTTCTCCCCATCATCGGTCTGGCACTTGCTTTAAATCTTGCAGTAGCGGTGCCTTTTATCGTTCTGATCGTGATTCTCCTGTTCCGCGCGTTGGCTCCGCTTCATCGGGCGGCATCTCGATTGGACCGAGGGGAGACGATCGATGTTCATACAAACCGCCGGGCGCGAACTGCGTTGGTGCGTCTGCCGCGAATGATAGTGACTGTAAACGTTCTTGCGTTTCTGGCCGGCTGGGCCACGCAGTTCGTCCTCGGTGATTTGGCGGTTTTCTCACAACAAGCTCTTATGGGCCTTCTTCCGGTTCTGGCGGTTGCCGGCGTTTCAGCTATCGTGCAGATCCATCTGGTGAACCTGCAGGCAGGGCGCCCCCGTGAGCTCCTGAAGTTCCATTCGATCGATCGAAACGCCGGTGAGTGGGATATGGGCATCAGACGTCAGAGCGTCTTGGAGTCTGTGCTCACCGCCTCGCTGGTCACGTTGACTCTGGCGGCGGCACTCGCTCAGATTATACAGATTCAGGCGCACGCCGGCACCCTCTTCCAGCAAGTAGCCGAAGACCGGATATCGTGGTCGGAGGCGGAAGATCAGATCTATGCCGAGCTGGAAGCTATTCCGGGCTTCGACGTGGCCCAGGACGAGCTGGACGTTATTGCCTTTGCTACTCCCGAGCGCACTCCGGTGGCGTTCATTCTGATCTCGTGGGTGATCCTGCTTGGGTTGGTGATACTGGTGCGCTACGTAGCTACCGGTACGCAAGAACGGCAGATTGCGAAGATACAAGAGACGCTCCAAGGGATGATTCACGGCCAATCGGATTCCGACCAGAAGGTGCCGATTACCAGCTTCGACGAGCTCGGTGAGCTCACAAGCTCGGTGAACCAGCTTGTCGATCGTTTCCGTCAGATACTGGACCGCATTGCCCAGGTTGGGCGTGAGGTCACGGAGTCATCCCAGACTCTCAACCAAGCCGTGGAGCAGGCAGCAGGAACAACCGACAGCATGTTGCGCTCCGTAGAACAGGTTTCGACAAGCGCTACCGAGCAGATGGCCACAGTCGAACAGACCGGGACCAATATCAAGGACATGCTTTCTTCGCTCGAGACCGTCTCCGAGCACGTCTCTACGCAGGCAAGCTTCGTCGAGGAAACCTCGAGCGCGGTCAATGAGCTCGCAGCCAGCATTGATTCGGTTACAAAGTCCACCGAGCGCGCAAACAGTCTCGCGGCAGGCTTGACCACGGCAGCTGAGAACGGAAGCAAGGCCGTACGGGACGCCATTCAGGCCATCAAGGAGATTGAGGACAGCTCGCAACAGGTCAACGCAATCGTGACCGTCATCTCTAAAATTGCAGCACAGACCAACCTTCTGGCGATGAACGCCGCTATCGAAGCGGCACATGCCGGTGAAGCCGGACGGGGATTCGCCGTTGTTGCCGAGGAGGTACGGAATCTCGCCGAAAACAGCTCGTCGAGTGCCAAGGAGATCTCGACTCATATCAAGAACATGGTCGAATTGATCAACAACGGGGTGCAGCTCTCGGAGGAAGCGGGAGTGGCCCTCCAGCGGATCTCGGACGACATCCAGCAGACCACGGGCGTGGTGAACGAGATTGCCTCCGCCATGCAGGAACAGAACGCCGGCACCAACGAAATCCTCCAGAGCGTAACCTCGCTGGTTGAGTCCACCAACAGCATTCGGGAGCTCGTCTCAGACCAGAAGGAACGCAGCTCGGAGATGAACACGACGGTCAATACGCTTGTGGAGGCCTTCGTCGAGATCCGAAAGGCCGCCGAGCAGCAGTCACAGGAGAGTGGAGAGCTCCAACAGGCTATCGAGCACGTACGGTCGGTTTCCACGCGCAATGCGGAGGCCGTAACTCAGTTGGAAGAAGTATTGACCGGTTGGGGTGATTCGTCGACTCCACGTTAGGACTACCTGCTCCCGGGACGGACCGGTTGTAGCAGCGGGTAGCCGGGAGGAGAATACATGAGCAGGATTATACTGGTTTCCAACCGCTTGAGCGTATCGGTCGCTTGGGACGGCGATAGCTTTGTCTTCAAGCCCAGCGTTGGTGGGCTTGCTACCGGTTTGTCGAGCTTCTACCAGCGCCAGGACAGCCTTTGGGTGGGTTGGTGCGGCCTCCCGCATGACCAGTTGAGCGACGACGAGGAGTCCGAAGTCGAAGAACGACTTCGCACCGAGTACAAGTCCGTCCCCGTTCCTCTCTCCACGGAGGACCTGAATCAGTTCTATTACGGCTTCTGCAACAACATTATCTGGCCCCTCTTCCACTACTTCCCAACCTACGTCCAGTACGATCCGGAGCTCTGGGAGGCATACCGTCGAATAAACGAGCGCTATCTTGAGTACTTACGTTCCGTCGCCCAACCGGACGATTACATCTGGATCCACGATTATCAGCTTCTTCTCCTCCCGGGGATGGTCCGTCGTCACCTTCCCGACACCAAGATCGGGTTCTTCTTGCATATTCCTTTCCCGAGTTACGAGCTCTTCCGGCTTCTGCCTTGGAGAGACCAGATTCTCGAGGGGATGTTGGGGGCGGATCTCGTCGGTTTTCATACCTATGACTATGCGCGCCATTTTCTCTCGAGCGTGCGGCGGCTCCTGGGATTGGAGAACTCGCTGGGAGTAGTCCGAACCCGCCGCCGTTTCACCAAAGTGGACGTGTTCCCGATGGGCATCGACTATGAGAAGTACTCTCAGGCCAGGGATTTGCCGGAAGTACAGGAGCAGATGAAAACCGTGGATAACTCCCTGGCCGGTCACCGTATGGTCTTCTCGGTCGACCGCCTGGACTACTCCAAAGGAATTCCTAACCGGCTGGAAGCGTTCTTCCGGTTTCTGAAGCGCTATCCGGAGTATCACGGCAAGATCGTATTGGTGATGATCGTCGCGCCTTCTCGCACGGAGGTGGCGCATTACATGGAGCTGAAGCGTGAGCTCGACGAGCTGGTAAGTCGCATCAACGGCTCTTTGGGAACGATCGAGTGGACCCCGGTTCGGTACTTCTTTCGTGCTTTTCCGTTCGAGCATTTGACGGCGCTCTATAACCGAGCTGATGCACTCTTGGTAACGCCGCTCCGTGACGGCATGAACCTTATCGCCAAGGAGTACGTGGCCAGCCGCAGAGACTATCGGGGAGCGGTAGTGCTGAGCGAGACTGCGGGCGCGGCGCGAGAGCTCAGTGAGGCTTTTATCGTGAATCCTACCGATATCGAGAGGATTGCCGAAGCTCTCCACCATGCGTTGTCGATGGACCCGGAGGTACAGGTCAAGAATAACAAGCTCATGCACGCTCGGCTCGCCAAGTACAACGTCCGTTACTGGGCACACGACTTCATGGACAAGCTGGAGGCGGTTATCGGTGAACGGCGTAACCTCCGAAGTCGAACTCTGTCCACGGAGAGTCGAGAACAACTGCTGCGCGAGTTCCGGCAGGCGCGTCAGCGGCTCGTGTTCCTCAATTACGACGGGACACTCGTTGAGATGCGTGACCGCTACGAGCAGATTCGCCCTGATCAGCTGGTCCACAGCGCGCTCTCCCGTCTCGCCGCGGATGAGCATACCCAAGTTGTCATTGTGACCGGGCGCGACCGGAAGGACATGGACGCGCTCTTCCCGGACCGGACGGTCGGCATCATTGCGGACCATGGCGTATGGGTGCGCTCGACCGACGGTACATGGCGAATGCTCGAGCAGCTGGACACTTCATGGAAAGATGTCGTCCGGCCGGTACTGGAGCTGTACACTGCTCGTACACCGGGGAGTCACCTAGAAGAGTGGGAGTTCTCGCTGGGGTGGGTGTACCGTCAGGCGGACCCGGAGTTGGCCCGGGTGAGACTTGCAGAGCTGCGAGATGCGATTAGCGGTTTAAGCAGCACGCTTACCCTGGAGGTACACGACGGACGCCGGGTGCTGGAAGTCAAGAACTCCAACGTCACCAAAGGACGAGCCGCCCAAGACTGGCTCTCCACGGAGGAACACGACTTCGTCCTTGCGATCGGCGACGATGCCACGGACGAAGAGCTGTTCTCCGCCCTGCCCGATCACGCGTACTCCATCAGAGTCGGGCTGGATATCAGCCGGGCGCGCTACATCCTGGAAACCGAGGGCCAGGTCGGGGAGCTCGTGGGCAACCTCGCGGCCAAGCTGGACTCGTAGCGGGCAACCTCGCGGCTAAGCTGGACTCGCATTCCGCGGATCGATCCGGCACTAGCGCTGCGTATGCCCCTCCGGGTCGGCGACACGGTTTCGTAGCGTTCCTATTCCTTCGATTTCGACCTCGATCGTGTCCCCATGTGCAACCGGGCCCACCCCGGCAGGAGTCCCGGTGAGTACAAGATCCCCCGGCTCCAGCGTCAGGTTATAGGAGATAAACGAGACGATTTCCGGGATTCCAAAAATCATATCCGCTGTGTTTCCATCCTGCACCAGCTTGCCGTTCAGTCGGCATCGGATCGCTAGATTCCCGGCATCCCCGAGGACGGCAACAGGGGTGAGCGCCGGTCCAACCGGACAGAAGGTGTCGAAGCTCTTGCCGCGGAACCACCCTGAGCGATCCTGTATCTGGATGTTGCGCTGGCTGACATCGTTGGCGCAGGTGTACCCGAGGATGTAGTCGAGAGCGTTCTCCTCAGTAACCCGCGAAGCCTGCCGTCCGACTACAACTGCAAGCTCTGCTTCGTAGTCTGTACGGGGAGCTTCGAATCCGTAGCATCCTAGAATGTTGGGAATCTTGATCTCGCTCTCAGGACCAATGAGGGCATTGGGCGTCTTACAGAAAAGTATCGGCTCCTTGGGAGCATCGTGTGTTCCCGAAACCTTGGCTGAGACGCTTTCCCGGATGTGATCCCGGTAGTTCATTCCCAGGCAGACAATCTTTGAGGGAGCAAGTCGATACTCCGTTCCATGGTCCCGAATGGGCAATTTGATCATACGCGTGCCTTTGCCACTTCCGTGGCTACCTCCTATCCGTCTTGTTGTGATCGACTGTAGATCGAGGCCAATCCTCGTAGCGTCAGCCACGGATCCAGTACGGAGAAACGGTCCACAAGCGGGGCCACAACGCCTGCCAGTCCGCCGGTAGCGATTGGCTGGACCTGAGTCCCCAACTCGTGCTCATACCGATCGACGAGCCCCGTGACAAGCGATGCGTAGCCGTAGACTATACCGGATTGGATCGCCGAAGTGGTATCGGTCCCGAACGGACGCGGAGGTGCTTGGAGTGCCACCTCAGGCAACCGGGCGGTCATCTGGGCCAGTGACCGTACCGCACCGCGGAGCCCCGGCAGGATGCTCACTCCCACCACCGCGCCGTCGTCGTTGACCACCGTGCAACTGAGGGCAGTTCCGAAGTCGAATACGACGCATGCGTTGCCGCACGCGTCGTAGCCGGCCACAGCATTCGCCATCAGATCCGGGCCGAGCTCCGACCGATTGTCCGTCTGGATAGGCACCCAGGGAACGGTATTGGGGGTTGCTATGAACGGCTCTTTCCCGAACACCGCGTGGACGGCCTCAGCGATCGAGTCCGTTACGGCGGGGACAACGCTCCCCAAGCATATTCCGGTGACCTCTCCCGGTGCGTCGGCGCCGCCGTCGGCCCCTTCACCTTCGAGCTGCCGTCGTAATGCGTCGAGCAGAACACGGTGCTCGTCCGGCGTTCGTTCCGAGCGGGTGGAGAGTCGCAGATGACCTATCGGTTCCCCACCTTCGAATCCTCCCAGAAGAATTGTCGAGTTTCCTACGTCGATTGTGACAATCATCTCTCGTCCTTACTGAAACGGGCGCTTGCCTCCGAACCTCGGTACGTCATACCCTCTTCCTCGTGGACTCGCGCATAACCAAGCATGTTGAGGGCACCAGCGCGTACTTCACCGTACAATGGTCCCCCATGATACGGGCAGACCGGCACCGACTCAACAAGACCGTACCCTCAGTCGGCGGAATCTTCGAGCTCTACGTCCAAATGCCCAACAAGACGTTGCACTTGGTACGGATGGCCCGTGCTTGGTACGGCGGGTTGAGGAACG
>PWGF01000326.1 GCA_003554375.1 Spirochaetaceae bacterium | reverse complement strand
CGGCCTGACCCCGGGGCAAGCCGCAGGAACCAGCGGGGCGTCGCGGGGCGCGTGAGGGGGCGAACCGAGACGAGGAGGTGCGGCTTGGGCCGGGGGCACGCCCGGATTCTGAAGGAGCGGGTGGGGACGATCGGAGACGATCCGCGGGAAAGGACTGGTATGGACGCCGAAGCGCTGACGATCTTCCGATCCGAGCTCACCGCACAGATGGCGCGTTCTACTCGTACAGGCTCCGCACCGCACCGCGAACGCCCGCGTGTTCGAGGAGATCCGTGTTGTCGCTTACCAGGTCGATACTCCCGATGAGCCCCTTCTCGGCAATCGCCGCTACCTCCGGATCGCGAATGGCTGCTCGAAGGCTCTCGCCGAAGCGTTCGCCGTGGATTACCGTGAAGGGCCTCCCCCAGAAGGACGACGGCTCGGTAGAGAGCGGGGCCGTTATGCCGAGGGCATTATGCATTTCGGCCATGTGCCGATAGGCGGGGACAAGCGCCGCCTCCCGCTCACGCCACGAGCCGGCGCTCAGCACCTGCTTCAGAAGCGGCTCGACAAATGGCGCACACGCAAGCTGCGCGAATGCCTTCCCAAACCACTTGGGATACGGCGGGTAGGTGC
This sequence comes from Spirochaetaceae bacterium, assembly GCA_003554375.1. Classification (GTDB taxonomy): domain Bacteria; phylum Spirochaetota; class Spirochaetia; order DSM-27196; family SKKC01; genus PWGF01. The sequence goes on along the minus strand of PWGF01000326.1, from coordinate 16,924 downwards.
GCTCCATAAGGAATCCCAGGCGCATCACTTCGCGCACCAAACGAGCCGCAATCACCTCCGAGCCGAGCTCGTCCCCCACAAGCCCCGCTCGCCCCATGAGGTGCTCCTCCTGCCCGAGGCGGGACCAGGAGGAGGCCAACACGTAGAGCCAGAGGTCATGCGGATACCAACTCAGCGAATGCCGGATAGCCGCCAGATCCAGATCGTCGCGAAAGACCCGCCCCGCACACACCGAGCGGAGTTTCTGGTGCGGAAGCGTCAACCAATCCGCCGCGCTCAACGGCGCAACCGGGTCAATGCCCATGTAGTCATCGAAGAATCCGCGTAGCGTGAAGAGCTCCACCCGATGGTTCACCCGCCCGTCGCCGGATGGCTCCAGGTGTTGGACACCGCCGTCGTTCGGATCCGGCTGGGTCCAGTTGGTCGGATAGCCGCGGAAGGAGTGCGGCAGCGTGGTGTCGAGAAGCGTGCACAACTCCGCCCCCTTCTCCCGAAGCACCGCCGGTTCCAGAAAGAGCATGAGGCGAGGTCCCCAATGGTGGTCGGTCGACATCGAGTCGTCGAATCCTAGAACCTCCGACCCCGGACCGATCAACGCCGCGCTATACTCCAGGTCGGGCACGTGCTCTGCGAGCACCGGTGCCACCGCCTCATCGAAAAACGCCTCGGCCAGATCGAGCCCGGGCACGAATTCGTGTTGTGTTTCCTGGTTCTCCGCCATCGTCGCTCCAGGTCTATCAATCGTCCTCCGGATGCGGTACGCCGGGTGCGGTACGGGCCGTCCGCGCATCACCGGAACTGCGCCGTCGCCTTGAAAGCGAAGTGATAGTATAGTGGGGACAAGCACTATGGTGGAGGGCCCGATGGACATACGAAGCTACAATCGCGACGCATGGGACCGGCAAGTGGATACCCGAAACCAATGGACAATTCCCGTCTCCCGGGATGAAGTCGAAGCGGCGCGGGCGGGTACTTGGCACGTGCTTCTGACTCCGAGCCGCTCGGTACCGCGGAGCTGGTTCCCGCCCCTTTCCGGGGCGAAGGTGCTTGGCCTGGCCTCCGGGGGCGGGCAACAGGGTCCTATCTTTGCCGCAGCGGGCGCGGAGGTGACCGTTCTGGATAACTCCCCGCGTCAGCTCGAGCAGGACCAAATGGTCGCGGAGCGCGACGGCCTCCACCTCCGAACGGTGGAAGGCGATATGCGCGATCTTACCGGCTTCCCGGACGCCGCCTTCGACCTCGTCTTCCACCCGGTTTCCAACACGTTCGTACCGGAGGTGGAACCGGTGTGGCGCGAAGCGTACCGCGTTCTGCGTCGGGGAGGCGTGCTTCTGGCAGGATTCGACAATCCGTTCGTCCACATCTTTGACGAAGCCCGCCTCGACCGCGGTGAGCTGGTCGTAGCCCACGCGCTCCCATACTCCGAAGCGGAGTCGCTCTCCCCGGAGGAGCTCGAAGAGCGCCGCCGAGAAGGCCGGCCGCTCGAATTCGGTCACACCCTTGAAGCGCTCATCGGGGGACAGCTCGCGACGGGATTTCTTCTCACCGGTTTCTACGAAGACCGGGAGCCCGATCCGGAGGAGAATCCGCTTACCCGCTATACGGCGACCTTCATCGCAACACGAGCCGTGAAGCCGTAACCTCCCACCGTAACCCGGTCGGCCGTAGCCTCCTCCGGCAGACAAGGCAAGTGCCGCGCGAGTTCGCTGTTCTACAGAGCCGGAGAGAGGGGCGCTCCGTGCCTCTGTGGCTACGTCCGCGCCGCAAGATCAGCGCGGGACAGACGGCCCGCTTCTCCAAGGACGAAGAGTGCGTCCAAGGTGACGTACGGATTCGTCCGCCGCCGGTCGGTCCCGCCCCAATCGACGAGCGAGCGTCCGCTTCGCGCGGCATCCGTGGCACGATAGTACTTACCTTCGGCGGCGAACCCGCCATCGGCGAGCTGCTTGGATTCGAGAACCGACAGCGCCTCCTCGCAGCGAGGATCGCGCACCCAGCCCTGTTCGGCCATCACTTTCAGGCCGAACAGGATATCGTACCGCCAGTAACAGGGATAGTGGAGCTTCAGAAACTCCTCGTCGATGACGCCTCCGTCACGCCGGCGGCGGAACATCGCTCGCGTCAGAAACAGCTCGGCCGCGCGTTCGGCCGCGACCCGCGAGCGTCTGTCACCGGCTACCCGCCCGTGGAGTGCGAGCCCGCGCAGAGGAATGAGACTCTCCATAAACGAAGAGGCGCGGGCACTTGGACGAACGTCGCAATTCCAGCCGCCGTCCGGCCACTGCCAGCGGCACAGATCGCCCGCCAATCGATCGACGCGCTCGTCGGCAATACCGAGCGCAAGAAGCGCGTAGATTGCGTTGCCTTCCTGAGAAGCACAGCGCCTGACGCGTCCCTCGATGGCGCGGATGCGGCTGCGATGCGCCCGTCCCAGGAGCCAATCCAACACCTGCTCCCGGAGGGGAAGCAGCGCCGCGTCCCCCGGGGGATAGCCGCACTCGGCGAGCATCACCAATACCCAGTGCGCCCCACGCCACTTGGCATACGGCGGGAGGGGAATCCGCCCCTCCGCATCGCGTTCGGAGAGAAGGGCCCTCACCACCGGCGAGCTGCGCACGGCCTCCCGCTCGCGTCTCACCGCGGGGTCGTTCCCGGTACGTCCGAGCACTCGCACCAGCAGCGCGGATCGGACGACCGGATCCCCTGACTGCGCGAGGCTCTCCAATACGGGCATCGCCGGTATGCGGCCGCCGGCGGCACCACCGAAAGCTCCGGTCGAGGCTGCAGCCTTATCCGCGCCCCGGCCACCGGTCCCGTTCCCGGTCCCGTTCCCGGTCCCGTCCCCGTTCCCGGCACCGGCACCGGCCGCGCCGGTAGCCTCAGTACCGGTGGGGGCCTCGCCCCCACTACCGCACGGCTCCTTGCGCCGGCGCCCGCTTCTGTGCTTGCTTCGGTAACCGCTCAGATCGCGTTTTCCCGTGGCCCTTCTCATATCTGCTATCTACCGAGTATACCATAGGGCGCGCGGGCCCAGCTATCGGATGTCACATCCTCAGCGCGTGCCGATCCTCTGCCGACGCGCCGGGAAGCGTGGGAAAGGGACGCGCCATCTCCGATCCGAGCTTGCCGACGACGCCGTGTTCTCGGTGCGGTGTAGCGTTTCGGCGCTGTCGGAGTCGCCGAATTCGATCTCAACGGGTGTGGGGAGCATTCCATATGGATGGCTGTTGCGGGGATTGTCACAGGAACGGAGAAAGCGATAACAATAAAGGCGTAGCGCCCAAGGCGACGTGAGGAATCGACGGCGATAGGAGTACAGCAGCAGGGCGATGGAACCGAGTCTGCCGAACTAAGGCTCGGGCGGCGGATCCACGTAGCCGGCAACGGATGTTCCGGGAAAAGCGCGGCCGCACAGCGGCTCAGAGCAGCCATCGGCGTACCGGTCGTGGAGCTCGATGCCCTCAGCTGGCTGCCCGGATGGATCGCCCTCAACGAACACGACCCTGCCGAGCTCGAACGCCGGATGGCGGCGGCAACGGCGGCGACCGTTGGGTTGTAGCAGAATCGTATATGAGCTTCTCTGAGCGCATCTTCTGGCCCCAGCTCCAGACAGTGGTGTGGCTCGACATTTCGATGCCCCGACTTCTGTGGCATGTGATCGTCCCGTCCTGGCTGCGTTTGGCGGCGGAGGTGCGAAGGTTCATCGCGGCGTGCTCATAGCGCTCTTCGGACGATCCTACGCTCAACCCGATCCCAGCCTCCCGATAACTTGACCGTCCGAGGATCGATAGTGTTACATGCCGACTTATGGCAGCCGGCGGACCGAACGATCCCGCGGACTCACGCGACAGCGGCGGCAGCTCCGGGACCGGCACCGGCGGAGGGAACGCCGGCTCCGCAGGCAGCGGCCCTGGCGACTCGGACCGCACCTTCCGGAAGGACCTTCAGTACTACAAGTTCTGCGCGTACGGCTTCCTCAAGAACCTTCGTTTCTACGAGCCGTTTCTCATGCTCTTCTTCCTGGAGGCCGGTCTCTCCTATCTGCAGATCGGCACGCTCTACGCGGCCCGGGAAGTGCTCATCAACGTGACGGAGGTTCCCTCCGGCCTTCTGGCGGACACGCTCGGCCGGCGCCTCACGATGGCGGTGTCCTTTTTGGCCTACATCGTGGCGTTCGTCGTTTTCTTCTCGACGACTCAGTACCTGGTGCTCTTCGTTGCCATGGCCGCCTACGCCGTGGGAGACGCGTTCCGTACCGGCACGCACAAAGCCATGATCTTCGACTACCTCGAGGCAAACGGGTGGCAACACCTGAAGGCGCACTACTACGGCCATACCAGATCGTGGTCCCAGCGCGGTGCAGCCATCTCCGCCCTCATCGCGGCGGCCCTCGTATTCTGGCAGGAGTCGTACGCGCCGATATTCCTCTTTACGATCATCCCGTACACCCTGGACCTCATCCTCGTGATGTCGTATCCGAAGTACCTGGACGGCCCACGGCGGACGAGCGGTAGGACCGTCCGGGACGAGTTTGCGCACGTCATCCGATCGCTCGCGAAGAGCATGCGAAACCCCGCGCTCCTCAGAGCCATATCCAACCAGGCGCTCTACTCCGGCTACTACAAAGCCTGTAAGGACTACCTCCAGCCGATCCTCAAGAGCGTGGCGCTCGGTATGCCGATTTTCCTGGCCCTGGCGTCGCAGGAGCGGACCGCCATCATCACCGGTATTGTCTACTCCGCGCTGTACTTCCTGACCTCCGCGGCTTCCCGCCGATCGGGCGTGCTGGGAGACCGGTTCCGGAATCTGGCCGTCCCACTCAACGCCACGCTCCTTGTCGGTGTGGGGTTTGGAATCCTCAGCGGGTTTGCCCACTGGGGGACGCTCTCGACAGTAGCAGTGGTGCTCTATATCGGCATCTATCTCCTGGAGAACCTGCGCAAACCGATGGGCATCGGGTACGTGACCGAGCGGATGGACAAGAGCTCGCTTGCGTCGGCGCTCTCGGTCGAGTCGCAGGCCGAAACCCTCTTTGCCGCCGGCATTGCATTACTCCTAGGCCTCTTCAGCAGCTTGTTCGGCCTGGGAATCGGGCTGATCCTCGTGTCCAGCTTGTGCGGTCTGGTCGGTCTCATCATCCGGCTGCCGACCGACCCCAGGCGCGAGCAGAGTCTGGAGCTAGGGTGAGCCCCGAGGCCCGACGCCCGGAGAGTCTCAACCGATGGGGTTTTCCGGCCAAGCGGTACTCCCTTCTCAATCGCAAGGGCAAGCATGGGGTGATCGAGCTCCGGGGCCACCACCAGATCTATCCTTTGCTCGCCGATCCGTTCACAGATCCCGTGGCGGAGCGCAATTCCGTGACTCCGGACGGCAGCTCCCAGTCCGGAACTCCTACGCCGCCTCGACGAGACGCTCCACCGCTTCGTCGAGACGATCGGCGATCTCTCGAGCGTACGCCCGGTCGATAACCGCGAGCGTGTCGAAGAGATTGCGGGGAAAAGAGAGAAGGCGAAATTGGAGCTCGTCGGTTTCGAACAGACACTTCTTGGCAGCTACCGAGAGGAGCACCCCGGGCTCGACCACATCATCGAGTATGCACGTGCAGAGATCGAGAACATCTTTCGGCTCATCCCGGCCGAGCACCGCGCAGAGCTTGTTGGCGGCGATGTTCACGATGTTGTCGACTCTGATCCCTGATTCCCGAACCTCAGGACGCCCGTGGCGATAGACTCGATCGTTTACGAAGTCGAGGTTCAACGTGTTGTCGATAACTATTCGGGCGAAGTCCCGAGTATCAACAACGAATTCCAATGATTCGACCGTGCGACGAATGCCGTGAACCGCAGTGCGCAAATCGTCACGGAAGAGCGCGTTGTCGGCCGTGAACAGAGCGAGATCGTCGGAGTAGCGGCGAGCGATATGGTACCGGTTGAGACAGGTGCCGCCGGTCAGGTAGAAGCTGGTATCGGATTGAAACACCGTCGCCAGCACCGTATCCTGAAGCTCGTAGAGTGTGGCGTGATCCATGGCGCTCCGTCCGTTTTATCCATCCCTATCCCAGGACAGCTCCGGAACAAGGTCGTATTGGCCAAAGAGATTGGCACGCGCCACTCTGATTCGACGATCGACGCGCGGATTGGACCGGCTCATGTTCTCCAGCAGTTCCCGGAGATGCGGGCGATCGAAAAGCGCGTCGAGAAGGCGCGAAGGGTGCGAAGCGTTCTCGATCACCTTGCTGCAAATGAAGCGGTCGAACCCTGCCTCACCGCGGTCGAGCCGCCGGACGATATCGTCCGCCGACAGCGCGTAATCGCCCCATAAGCACTCAGCTGCTACCCGGCGCGCTGCCTCTTCCCGCGTCATGGGGACAAAGTATAAGGGAAAACCGCGCTGTTGAGTAGCCGGCGGCGCGTGGTTGCTCCGTGAGGGTCTGATGGGAGAAGGGCGTGAAACGGAGTTGCCGGTACAGAAGAGGACTTCATAGAGCCAGTCCAGCGAATCATACTGTTCCATCGGTTCTCGGTTGCCCATATCTACGGCGAATCATGCCATCGATCGCAGACGCTGTGTCGGAATGACCACAGCTGGGCAGCAAAGCATCTCACGAGTCAACGGTCAAGTCTGACGTTTGCCCGTCCGGCGCCGGAAGGCTTTTGCATATTCCGTTTCCCGGCCTCAAATCGATGACCGAGCCTTTCCAGCGTCGGGTGATGACAACAATTGGTCGAGTGGCGGCGTCTAGACCCAAGAAGCCGCTTCTTAATGGCCGTCGGTCCGGGGCTGCGCTATACTCCGTTGAGGTGGGATTAGCCGGGACCGATTCCCTCAGCTGCCCGCCTTAAGGGTTGTCGGTGTCCGCGTAGTTGCGCGGAAGGCACCAGACCGCAATAGCAGGACTATCGGGGGGACGGCATGAAGAACTACGTAGTATTATCGTTCGCAGCGTTTCTATTGGTACTTCTCTCATGCGGCGGTGCGGAAGAGACCGCGGAGGCTGAAGCCGCCCAAGACGACGAACCGCAGGCAGAAGAAGTAGAGTCACGACATGCGCACCTGCAACATGCCGAAGAAGTTGCCGTGAACTTCCTGGAGGCATACGGCGCCAAGGATTACAGCGAGCTTCAGAATTATGCTTCTCCAAGCATACGGTCGTATTATGGGGAGCATAACCCTGACGTCGACCGCTGGGTAACGGAAGAGAACATCGGCTACTTGCAGGACTGGGACGGCGAGTTCAAGGACGCACGGTTCGTCAAAGAGCACGGCTCAGGCACGCCGCAGAAGGGGTACTATCTGCGCGACCTGGAAGACAAAGAAATACTCGCTATGGCCGTCTCTTACTACCAGGACGACCGCGACTTCCAAGAACCGGTCTGGATGATAACAACCTTCGCCGGGATACAAACGCTCGACCGAGAAGAGTATCTCGGGTACGCGGCCTCAATGGACGAGCTGGAGTAGCTGCGGAAAGAGAAACGCCGGGGCAGATGGCCGGGAATGATATCGTTCGAGCCGGTAACGAAGATACTGGCACGGGCTTTGGCCGAGCTTGCCGTCACTCTTCAATCAAAGCCTTGCCGTAATCGAATATAGACCGCGCTAATGCCAGAAGCTCGGGAGTGGCCTGGAGCACATCGGAAAACAACTCCGCGAGATCATCGGTCTTGTATTCGTGGGCGATGTCGTTCCGCAGGTCCTTGAAACCGCGGAGAGTCTCAACCGACGGGGTCTTTCGCGCCAAGCGGTACTCCCTTCTCAATCGCAACGGCAAGCATGGGGTGATCGAGCTCCGCGGCCACCAGCAGATCTATCCTTTGCTCGCCGCTCCGTTCACAGATCTCGTGGCGAATAGCATGCCGCTCTTTCCGATGGATACGTCGAGAGAGCACAGCGAGCTCGATATCGCCGCCACGGCGCCGGTCGTCAACGCGCGAGCCGAAGAGCCATATCTTCGCATCGGGATCAAACCGGTGAACTGCATCCCGTATCACCCCCTTTTCATGCTCGCTCAGCCGCACCATAATCCGATTATACCATCGACGGCGAACGCTCTACCAGAATGACGACGGCTAAGGAGGCGTTGACGTGCTTGTTCGAGACATGGCAGCACAGGTGCTCGGTGCCTACCCGACGAGCACGAACATCTGGGGCCGGGCGACCGGGATGACAACGCGGTTATCGACTGGGCAGTGCAACCAAAGGATTCCCGCTTGATGTGCCCCAGCGCGGCTACACCATTCCTCCATATCAACCGTTGTTAGGCAATAACGATTGTGGCAGAGCGCGCCTTGACGGTGTTGACCTGTATATTTCAAATATATACATTGCGTGTGTATGGATGTAGTGTCGTTGCCTGAATTCACTGGGTTCGAATGGGATGAAGGCAACGTCGAGAAGAATTGGTTGTCCCACCGCGTAACCGCGCAAGAGGCGGAGCAGGTGTTCTTCAATCGACCGCTTCTCGTTGCTGATGATTCGGGGCACTCGCGGAGGGAGAGGCGGTGCTTTGTCTTGGGACAGACCGATGCGGACCGGAAGCTGTTCATCGCGTTCACCGTTCGTAACAAACGGATTCGCGTTATCTCCGCACGAGATATGAGCCGCAAGGAACGAGAGGTTTACCAATCATGAAAGAGATGCCGGAGTTCAATAGCGAAGAAGAAGAGAGGCAGTTCTGGGAAGAGCGCGATTCGACCGACTACGTGGACTGGTCCAAAGCGCGATCGGCAGTATTCCCCAATCTAAAGCCGTCAACCAAGACGATATCGCTGCGGCTGCCGGAGAGCATGCTGGAAGAGCTCAAGCTCCTGGCCAACAAGCGCGACGTACCGTACCAATCGCTCGTGAAGCTGTTCCTGTCGGAGCGCATCGAATCCGAGCTCCAGAAGCACCAGCCAGACGACGTTACGAGCTAACCCAACCAAGGAACAGAGCAGCATGGATACTTGCCGTTCCGGCCTCCGATCGGTATGATCACGGCTTCAGTCAGCACCGCAGCCCGGCGCCCGCTCACCCGGCGCCTCTTCACGCGAACGGCTCCGCGATTCGCTTCGGCGGCCGCTATCCGCGTTCAGCTGCCGGCGGCTGCTACAATTGCCCCCGCGTGGGGGCCCATTCTCGATTACACCGGCGATGGGGCTCGCCGCTAACCGCCTTCCGGCTAACGGTCCCTACCTTGCAACCCCTGTCCGCCCTCGACACCGGCTTTGGGCCTGTGTGCGGATCGGATGAACGCCGGAGGTGTGTCGATGATCCAAGGTATTCTCATTGTTCTTGCGGTGGGCTTCGTGGCCGGAGAGATTGCCGCGAGGCTCAAGCTCCCCCGATTGATCGGGATGCTCCTTGCCGGAATCGCAATCGGTCCCGATGCGCTCGATCTCATGCCCGGGCAGATGGTTGAGCTCTCCGAGCCGATCCGGCGCCTAGCCCTTCTCGTCGTCCTCATGAAAGCCGGGCTCGGACTCGACAAGGACAAGATTCTCAAGGAGGGCTCGGTCGCCGTTCGGTTGGGCTTTCTTCCGGCCGTGATCGAGGCGGCGGTTGTGGCCGTTGCTACGCGGTACATCATGGGCTGGGACTGGTATACGGCGTGGCTTCTCGGATGGGTGATCTGCGCGGCGTCGCCCGCCGTGATCGTGCCCATGATGCTGAAACTGAAGTCGCACGGTTGGGGCGTAACCAAGGGCATCCCCGATCTTATCCTGGCGGGCGGCACCGCGAGCGACGCGACCGCGGTGACCATGTTCGGCATTTTCCTGGTCTGGATCACGGAGGGAACCGACGGCGGATTCGCGGCGCAGCTCCTCGACATCCCGCTGCAGATCGGACTGGGTATCGCGTTCGGCTACATCGCCGGGAGATGCGTGGTGCTCCTGCTGTCGCGAGGACGCATTGCCGAGAGCATCGTGCACGATCTGATTGTGTTTGGTCTCTTCGGGCTTCTTCTGATCGCCGGCGACGCGTGGCTCCCCTACTCGGCATTTCTGGCCGTGATGGTCATGGGGTTCGTGATCCTGGAATCCGATGCCGTCCTGGCTCGTCGCCTCCGAACCGAGGTGAGCAAAGTCTGGATCGTAGGAGAAATCTTTCTCTTCGTGCTCATCGGCACCGCGGTGAATATCGAGGTTATCGCGGATGCCGGATTGCGCGGTCTTGCCATTATCGGTATAGGACTTCTGATCGGACGATGGGCAGGGATTTTCCTATCCACCGCCTTCTCTAAGATCACCTACCGCGAGCGCCTCTTCATGGTGGTGGGAGACATGGCGAAAGCCACCGTACAGGCGGCGATCGGCGGCATCCCGGTCGCGATGGGAGTACCGGGCGGCGAGTACATCCTGGCTATCGCCGTCCTTGCCATCGTCATCACCGCCCCGCTCGGCGCGTTCGGCACCTCGTTTCTGGCCCCGCGCATGTTGGAACGGGGCGAAGTGGATCCCACCAAGACGACCGTCACCGATGCTCATCGATTCCTGGTCGCCTTCGACGGCACCCCGAGCGCCCACGCAGCGCTCCACCGCGCTGCCCGCACCGCTCGCCAACTGGACGCGGAGCTCGTCGTCCTGAACGTGCAGTTTTCGGGCGAGCGCGCCCTTTCGCGTGAAGAGATCGAGGACGCACTCGGGCCGGCACGCGACATCGCGACGGAGATCGTAATGGAGCAAGGAAGCCCGGCCGAAGTCATCGTCGAGACCGCGGAATCGCGAGGCGTCGACTACATCTACATCGGAAAGCGCGTCGTAACCCCGGTGGAACGGCTCCTCATGGGAGATGTGGCGCAGGAAGTAACCACCCTCGCCGAGATCCCGGTGATCGTCGTTGACGCGCCCAACGGCAGTGCCCAGCCGTAGCGCCCAACAGTGACGCCCAGCTGTAGCGCCCACCGGTGGCTCCCAACGGTGGCGCCCCCTGGCAACGCCCAACGGTGACGGCAACCAAAGGGCGGCATCGCCGTGACCCAGATCAATCAGCCCGGAGGCCACGTTCCGCCGGCCGGACGTCACGCCCTGCCGGGCGGGGGGGCGCTCAGCCGCCGCGCGCCCTTCCGCTCCGATACCGGCCGTAGCGCGCAATGACCCACGCAACCACCGCCAGGAGCGCCGCCGGCACTTCCAGCAGGACCGCCGGCACCGCGCCGGTCGTCGACGCGCGAGCAGAAGAGCCATATCTTCGCATCGGGATCAAACCGGTGAACTGCATCCGTTATCACCCGCTTTTCATGCTCGCTCAGTCGCACTATAGTCCGATTATACCATCGACGGCGGACGGTCTACCAGAATGAGGACGGCTGGGTAGCAAACCATCTCAGCTCGATGCGCCCCGGCGGAGCTACACCATTCCATGACTATAGAAGCTTCACACGTGCCTCTTGTTCTTCGCGAGATCAGATGTCATGACGCCCGCACGCTCGCCGTGCAGCGCTCCCGATCCGCGTCGAACGCAAGGCAAGCGCGGAGATCTTCGCGCGTAACTTGGGGAAAATCCGCGAGAATCTCTTCTTCGGTCATGCCACCCGCAAGATACGAAAGCATATCTCCGACCGTTATCCGTGTACCACGGACGGTTGGCTTACCAAATCGACCCTGCGGATCCAGGATAATGCGCTGTCGATAGTCCACAGCTCAAAGGTAGGCCGCCCTGAGGCGGCCGTCAAGTATCAATGCGAAAGATGGCCACTCCTATGACGCCTCAAAGAGGAGCTCCACCGCTTCGTCGAGACGATCAGCCATATCTCGAGCGTACGCCCGGTCAATGACCGCGAGCGTGTCGAAGAGATTGCGGGTAAAGGAGTGCAAAGCACGTTCGCCCCTCCAGTCGGGGTGTTCTCGCAGGTGCTTTCTCCGTTGCCCGTGCGCACGATACGATGCCGCGGAGTTGCGCCTCGAGGTAGCTTCTCCACTATGATTCATAGGTACGCCCTGTGCTATTGTGCAGCGTGATCTCCACCACACTGCACTCCCGATCCCGGCGCTCCTATACCGGGTACCTCCTCGTCGCCTCCGCGGCGGTGCTCTGGGCTACATCGGGACCGATATCCCGCGTCCTCTACGACCAGGGCGTGACGCCGTTGGAGGTCTCGTTTTGGCGAACCGCCGCGGCCGCGGTGCTGTTCATACTGCGCTTGCGCCTGACGAGGTCGTCCGCCAACGCCCCGGTGAAGCCCAAACACCTGACGGCACTTGCACTATTCGGCGCGTTCGGCACCGGGGCCTTTATGGTCTCGTTGGCCTACGCCATCGAGACAGGCGGGATCAACCTCGCCGTCATCCTGCTCTACACCTCACCGGTGTTTGTAGCCGTGGGCGCACGCCTGTGGTACCACGAGCCCCTCGGCGGACAGAAAGCCGTACTGATCGCGATCACGATGCTCGGCGTGGTGCTCATAGCTACCGGGGGCGGCCGGGGGATATCGGTTTCGGCGGTCTCGCTCGCGTGGGGCTTCGCGGCCGCTTTCACCTACGCAACCTACTTTCTGGTAGGCAAATGGGCCATTGCTCGCTACAGCCCGCTGCAGTTTTTGGCATACGTGTTCCCGGTAGCGGCCGTGGCCATTCTCCCGTTCGTGCGGTTCGGCACCTATTTGCTCTCGACATTCCTCTGGCTTGCGCTTCTCAGTGTCGTGACCACCTATCTCCCCTATCTGCTCTACTATCGAGGGCTTGCGGGCGTGCAGATTTCCCGCGCGGTGGTGGTCGCAACAGTGGAGCCGGTAATCGCCGCGATCTTTGCGGCCGCCTTCTTCGGAGAGCTGTATTCGATGCAGGCCCTCACCGGGGCGCTATTCGTGCTGGCCGCCGCGACGCGGGCCTCGATGCCGGAGCGGCGGCCCCGAGCTCCCTCCAAACGCCCTTCGGAAGCTGAGAAGATTCCCACCTATGCGGTGCCTCCGTACGGCCCGGCGGAGCCGGAAAACGAGCCCGAGGAGGAAAGCGGGGGGTGATGCACATGCCGAAGCGCTCACGGCCGGATCATAAAGACGTAATCAGGAACGCGCCGGCGCCGGCCGATCGCGACATTAGCCCGGCGGGTGACCGACGGGGTCATATCAACGACGCGGATACGCTATATTCCTTCGTAGGTAAACCACAGAGCAAGCGCTTCGGCAAGCGGAAGCACACCGGTTGCATGAAGCGCAGTTAGCAACCCAAATACTGCGGCGACCACCGCACGCGTAGGCGTCACCACTCGGACCTGCCGCTCGCGCCGGCGGAATCGCCGCACGAAGGCCGGGACGAACGGTGCAACGGTCAATGCAGCCGCAATTGCTCCGAGCCCCCAGGTCGCCATGACGGGCGATCGCACTGCCCACTGTTCGATCTGATTAGCTGCACGGAAGAGAGCAGCCTGCAGATTCTGCAGTCGGCCGCCGGCAATCAACACGCCGATGGCGATGAGAAGCCCCCCTGTTGCCACTTTAAGGTGAGGAAGCCATGGCTTGATTCTATCGAGGTAGCGCAAAGTCCTCGAAAGAAAGATACTGACAAGAAGAAACGGGGTTCCCAGGCCCAGGGAATAGACAAAGAGGAGCAGCGCTCCTTGTCCCACATTTGAGCCGGTACCTGCCAGGAAGAGAATGCTCGCCAGGACCGGACCGATACATGGCGTCCATCCGGCACCGAAAGCCATACCGAATGCCGCCGAGCCCGCGTATCCGCTCGGCTTCTCCGGCATCCCTACTCGCCTCTCGCGGTTTAGAAACGAGGCAAAATCGAAGATGACATTCAGCCCGAGCAGGATCACCACCGCCCCGGCAGCAAGGTTGAGCCATGAAGCTACCCCGCCGACAAGGACCGCCGAGCCGCTAAACAGAACCCCGAGCGCAGCGAACACGAGCGTGAAGCCGAGAATGAACATTGCCGTTCTTCCGGCAACTTCCGCCCGGCTCGGAACCTCGTTGTCCCGCAGCTCCCCTACGCTCACTCCCGCGACGTACGAAAGATACGAGGGCACGAGCGGAAGCACACACGGGCTGAGAAAACTAAGAAGGCCTGCTGCAAACGCGATGAATAAGTTCAAGTCACCCATGGGAACCTACACTTGGTCCAGCACCGCTTCGAACGCCTCGATCGTGGCTTCTTCGTCCCAATCGTGGTAGCCGAGCCTCGTACCGATTCGTGCCCCGTCCGGGCCGATCAGAAACGTCGTCGGAATGCCGCGGACATTCATCCGGTTGGTCACCGCTCCATCTAAGTCCATAAGCACCGTAAAGCTTAGGTCCAGCTCCTCGACAAACTGAGCTGCCTGCTCGCGCTCTTCTCGCACATTTACCGCAACCATCTCGAAGTCATCGTCTTCGAATCGATCCGCCACCCGTTGCATTGCCGGCATCTCACGCACGCATGGCTCACACCATGTCGCCCAAAAGTTGAGGAACACGAGACGCCCTTCCAGGTCCTCGAGTGCCAGAGTCTCTCCTTCGAGTGTCTCGAGCTCGAAGGGTTCCGCCTGGCCGGAGCTCGGAGCCACTCCCATCTGCTCGAGCGCCTCCTCCCGGTCGAGCCGGCTGCCGGCTTCGCGCACCCGCTCCACGATCAGAACCAACGCGCCGAGTGCTCCCGCGACAAGTACAACCATGAGGGCGATACGAATTACGAGTGAGCGTTTCATAGACTTGACCCTAAGGTACGCACCGCATTCGCGACGGTCAACGAACGGCCGCCTGGCTCATCAGTACGTCACGACGTACGCAATGGAGCGCATCGAGCGCATCCGGGACATGAGCGAGCGGTTTTCGCGATGCGGCGACTATGATCGGGCCCGTCAGGCGTCCCAGACCGTATCCACGCCGGGATACGCGCGGATCAACGGGTCCGCCGTGACCAGCGCAAGCGATTCGCACTTCGCCTGGGCGATGAGCAAGCGGTCGAACGGGTCGCGGTGCAGGGGTGGCAGGTCGGCGAGCGACCACGTGTGCCGGAGGTGGATCGGCAGCACCTCCCACCTGTTTCTCACGAGCTCCCGCTCGACGATCGTCCGGAGCGGATCCGAGAGCTCGAGCTTTCCAAGTCCAGCCTTGATTTGCGCCTCCCAGGAGGAGACGATACTGAAGACACCCCTGGCATCCGCATCTGCGAGCATCTCTCGCACTGCGTCAGGCAGCTTCTCCGGCTCGAGCGACCACCACAGAAAGGTGTGCGTATCAAAGAGGTACGCCTTCACTCGAACTCCCGCAACGTCTCTTCGTCCAACGGCGCGTCGAAGTCGTCGGCGACGCGCCCCCTGCCGCGCGAGAGCCCCGGCGTCCTCGGTTGTCCGACCTGTCGAAGCGGCTCGAGCGTCACTAGCGGCACGCCGTCACGGGCGATCACGACCTCTTCGCCGGCGAGCGCTCGCTCCACAAGGCGAGAGAAGTGCGTCTTTGCCTCGTGCACGTTGACCTGCATAGGGGCAATGTAGACTAACCACCGGACTAAGTCAAGCGTTCCGATTCGGCCGCACACACACACGAGCGGACTGCGCTACCCGTGAGCGTGGCGGTCTTCCCGATGGATACGTCGAGAGAGCCCAGCGAAGTCGATATCGCCACCCTACTGAAGCTGCCGTCTGAACTGCCCATGTCCACCACTGTCGGTGCGATACTGCTTCCACGGGCGTTTCCCATTGCTCTTGAGGAGTACCAACGCGCCGGCGTTGCCCAGGTTTCCCTGCAGGGGTCAGGAGTGTCCGCCGTTGACCGGTACCCTGTTGTGTATTACCATACACATCATGAGGTGTATATGCGCACGAATATCGTTCTGGACGATGAGCTCATGAAAGAGGCCTTCAAGTATGCGGGGAACATACGGACAAAACGGGAGCTCATCGAGACGGCGCTGAGAGAGTTCGTCAGGGCGCGAAAGATGAAGGACGTGCGAGAGTTGAAGGGACAACCGCTTCTTGATGAGAACTATGATTACAAGCGAATGAGAAGCGGCGGATGATCCTTGTTGATACCTCGGTCTTTATCGATCTCTTGAAGGGACGGGACACCGAGTCGCTCGGACTGCTCGAGCGCGTAATCAACAGCGGGATCCCCTACGGAATCAGTGAGCCTATATACCTTGAAATTCTGCAAGGTGCGAAAGGAGTCGGCGAGTTCAGGAAGCTGAAGGAGTACTTTGAGACGCTTCCGTTTTACGGCTTGAGAAGAGGCAAAGAGTCGTTCGAAGCGTCCGCCTACATCAATGTGATGTGCAGAAGTGCCGGCATTACCGTTCGGAGTACGGTGGATCTGCTCATCGCGCAGACGGCAATCGAAAACGAGCTCTATCTGTTACACAACGACGCCGACTTCTTTACCATATCCCGTGTTGTTCCGGAACTGAAGACATACGGCGATAAGGCGCCATAAGTGTGTGTTCGGTTGCACTCGGGTGATGGACATGCGGCACATCTGTTCGTTCGAAGTCTCGGCACTGCAACCTCCGCGAACGGAACCTCAGAGTCTACAGGATCCACCACTGCGATACACCCTTCGTGCTATCAACAATTGCCGAGAGAGCATTTCAAAACTGATGAACGCTGGGATCGGCACGCTCGCACACGCAAGCGTTTAGGCGTGCTGCGCGACGCCTAACTCCAGATGCCGGGGAGCGCGGTGCCGCAGGACTTGCATCTCCCCGCCTCGAGCTCGAGGTCGGTTACGTCAAGTCCGGTTCTGCCGATTACCTCCTCGTTGCAGCCGGCGCAGTAGGTGCTGTTGGCCGGGTGGCCGGGGACGTTTCCGATGTAAACGTACCTGAGCCCTTCCCCGAGCGCTATGTCCCGTGCTTGCTCCAAGGTCTCGACGGGTGTGGCGGCAGGACGGGTAAGCCGGTAGGCGGGGAGGAAACGGTTGAAGTGCAGCGGCACCTCCACGCCGAGGTTCTCTCCGATCCAGCGGCACATCTCCCGCGTGAGCTCGGGGTCGTCGTTCAGCGTCGGAATCACGAGATGCACGATCTCG